>NZ_JAVRCE010000056.1:5685-53999 GCF_034530915.1 Nostoc sp. DedQUE09 | reverse complement strand
TGTTAAGCATACCGCCAGCGTTCATCCTGAGCCAGGATCAAACTCTCCGTTTTGTTGTGTTTCGAGTTTGTGGCTCCGAAAAAAATATTTCCCGGAATCCTATCTATAATTTCGATTAACTTTTTGGGGAATCCCAAAAATAAAATCTTTTGACGAGGATTGGTTTTTTCTTAAGCTTTCAAAGTATTATGTTTTTCAGGTTCAGCGGTGGTTGGCTTCTTTTGCCTTTCCACTTAACTAGAGTAACTAGTCATCCCCTAGTTTGTCAAGGGGTAAATTTATTTTTTTTCTAAAAGGGCAAATCGCTTGACTGGACTTGCTTTCAGGTTAATGGGTTAAGCAACAAAAGGAAGACGAGAACGAAGCGGCTAAACCTGACTGTGTGAATAATGAATATTGCTTGTCTCTAAATGGGATCTGATGCAGGTTGAGTGATTATAGTTAATGATTATAGAAAAAGGCACGAGGTAGTCTTGCTAGAGCGATTTGTCCTGAATCCAAATGCTCGAACGAACGATATATATATAGTTGTTGTGGAGCTTGCGGTTTAAGACTCCATCCTACAGGTAACGTTTATTATATGGACATTAACCCGATCGCCATCACTACGTTCGTGGAGGGTTTGAAAGAGAAGATAGGCGTTACAGTGAGTCTAACACTGAAAAGGGGCTTCAAAATTTATAATGAATTTTTGAGAAAAAGCTAAAAAATAGACTAGGCAAGAAATACAGATGATCCGACCGCGTAAGGTCTTTGCTCAACATTGGCTCAAAAGTGAAAAGGCACTCGACGCAATTATTAAAGCAGCAGAGTGTACAGAAAGCGCTCGCTCCCACAAAGGCGATCGCGTTCTGGAAATTGGCCCTGGAACTGGCATTCTGACTCGTCGTTTATTACCCTTAGTGCAATCTTTAGTTGCAGTTGAAATAGACCGCGACTTATGCCAACTGTTATCAAAGCAGCTTGGTAAGACTGAAAATTTTTTACTTTTACAAGGCGATTTTCTGACTCTAGATTTACCATCTTATCTGGCAGCCTTTCCCAATTTCCTAAAACCGAATAAGGTAGTAGCCAATATTCCCTACAACATTACAGGACCAATCATTGAGAAACTACTGGGTACGATCGCCAACCCTAACCCCGAACCATTTGACTCAATAGTGTTGCTAGTACAAAAAGAAGTAGCAGAAAGGTTCTATGCTAAATCAGGCTCAAAAGCTTTTGGGGCATTGAGTGTACGGGTACAGTATTTGGCTGAGTGTGAGTTAATCTGCACAGTCCCAGCGGCCGCATTCCATCCACCGCCAAAAGTCGATTCAGCAGTGGTGCGATTGCGTCCCCGAAAAATAGAAATACCAGCACTTAATCCCCGACAATTAGAGAATTTTTTAAAGTTGGGATTTGGTGCCAAGCGCAAAATGTTACGAAATAATTTGCAATCTGTTATAGAACGCGATCGCTTGAGCCACTTACTGGAACAATTAAAAATAAATCCCCAAGCCAGAGCCGAAGACCTCAGCGTTCAGCAATGGGTAATTTTAGCAAATGAATTGGGAGTAGGGAGTAGGGAGTAGGGAACAAGGTAAGTTTTTTCCATTCCCCTTTCTTTATTCCCCATTCCCCATTTTCCATTCCCCACTCCATAAAATGCGTTCTTACAGTCTAATTGCCCCTGCTAAAATCAACTTATATCTGGAAATCATTGGCGATCGCCCTGATGGTTATCACGAGTTAGCCATGATACTTCAAAGTATCGGGCTTGCAGACCAAATTGATGTGCGTTCCATTAGCACTGATACCATTCGGGTTCATTGCAACCACCCACAAGTACCGACAGATAAAAGTAATCTGGCATACCGAGCAGCAGAATTAATGGTAAGGCAATTTCCCGAAGCCTTTGCTAAATATGGGGGTGTTGAGATTACCGTCAACAAGCAGATTCCTGTAGCTGCTGGATTGGCTGGAGGTTCGACGAATGCAGCAGCTGTGTTGGTGGGGATAGATTTACTGTGGAAGTTGGGGCTAACTCAGTCAGAATTAGAGGAGTTGGGAGGTACACTCGGTTCAGATGTCCCATTCTGTGTAGCGGGTGGAACTGCGATCGCAACAGGTAGGGGTGAGCAACTTTCTCCTCTGCCGAGTTTAGATAACATATATATAGTATTGGGGAAATACCGCAGTCTGGAAGTTTCCACCCCTTGGGCATACAAAACCTATCGACACCAGTTTGGTAATTCTTATATTAGAGATAGCGGCAACTTGGCAGCGCGTGCTAATGCAGTTCATTCAGGAGCAATAGTAAAATCTATTCTGGATAAAAATACGAGAGAAATTGCCCAAAAATTGCATAATGATTTAGAGCGCGTGGTATTGCCAGCCTATCCGCAAGTCTTGCGGTTGCGAGAAGTATTTGCTAATCAGGAAGGCGTTTTAGGAACAATGATGTCTGGTTCTGGTCCAACGGTATTTGCTCTTTTTGAGTCACAACAGCAGGCAGAACTAGTTTTGCGGCAAGTCAAGGAAGCAATTGTTGATGAAGACTTAGAATTGTTTGTGACTCGGACAATTACACATGGTATTCAGGTGGCATCGTCAATTTAAATAAATCTTTATCGTTAATGGAGTATGGGGAATAAGCTGATGAGCTTTAAAGTTGCATAGTTCAAATCACTAAAAAAATGCAAAGATGCAATTTTAATAACGATTAGCTGAAACTAAGAATTGTTCCTAACGCTCCAATCCAAAATCTAAAATCGTTCAACTGAGCGCTCACAACGAAGTCTAAAATCTAAAATATTATGAATGACCAAAATCTAACGCCGCAAACAGATGCTAAAGAATCGGTGACAGCTAGCCCGTTACGCTGTTTTACTGGGGCGGTGATTTCCGGAGGAATGGGATTTGCAGCGTATTCGCTGATGATTGCGATCGCGACAAATTTTGCTAGTAAACCGATCCATTCAATCAATCCATTGGTGGTGAAGATTTCTTCTGCTGTCCGCACTCTGGTTGTTGGTGTAGTTGCTTTAGGTAGCGGGATTTTTGGTATAGTGGCAATTGGTTTATTGGCTTTGGGAGTACAATTATTAGTACAGCAATTGACTAAGCAAAAAAGTAGTGAAAACTAGTAATTTGCTTTGGATCAGTAATCTAAAAGCACAAGTTTTTCTAAGGCAGGACAACTTACCCATACTGTACAAGGAGTTGATTTTACTCTTGCCAAATTTATTTAGCACAAGCCGCAGGCGTAGATGCAGTGCTACTGGTTGCAGCAATTCTCTGGTTTACTGTATCCCTACTTGTTTTAGTCAAGCTTTTTGGAATTGACGTAGACACAAAGCGGCTTGTCGTCATACATCGCTCCTTGAATAGAAGATGTTGTAGTTTTGGTAAATAGTATAAAATTTGACTTTAAAAGATTTCGGGTTGACACTTTATAGACTGGCTCAATATTCACGAATTTATACGGAATTGATACCAAAGACACTGAAATCGATAACAACATCATTTATAAGCAAAATTTATGAACACAATCAAGAGATATTTTTTACCCCCTATTTTTGTGACAATGGTTTTGAGCCTCGGTAGTTGTAGCTCTAACCCGACCGCAGGTAATATTGACAGTGCAACGTCATACCCTACCACAGCACCAGCACCAACCAATAGCCTACCTTCTCAGTCTCCCAGCCAAATTCCTAGCGTAGCTCAGTTGAGAGAAAAATCTCCTAATCAAGAATCTTCTAAGGAAAATACGCCTTCCTCACCAACTTCTAAGGTTGCTACTGCCAAAACAACTAGCGTAACACTATATACAAGTGATACTCAGTGTCAAAAATTAATTCCAGAAAAGGTTTCAGTACCAGCTGAAGAACCAGTGACAAATGTAGTGAGTAAAATCTTAGAAAAACGAGATACAAGCGACTTTAGTTTGTCTGGGTATCGTGTCAACATTAAAAATGGCATTGCTACAGTTGATTTACGCATATCTCCTGAGTCGAAGCGGCAAATAACTTCTCTTTCTAGTTGTGAACAGTTTGCTCTGTTTGGCAGTCTCCGCAAAACCCTAACGAGCAATTCTCAATGGAATATTAAAGAGGTTCGCTTCACGGAGCGAGGCGAGGACATTGTTCTTTAGTTAAATATAGTAGTAAGTGCCGTCATCAGCTAGCTAAAAAGATTTTCCAATCTGAACAGCCGTATACTCATACATCAGTATTTGCTAAAGTGGTGTATGTTCTAGGTAATTGAAAACAGCTACAAATAGTGGTATATTTTATTTTACTACTAAGTTTATGTTAGCAATCTGCGGGTGTAATTCAGTGGTAGAATGTCACCTTCCCATGGTGAACGTCGTGGGTTCGAGTCCCATCGCCCGCTTTGAAAAATGTTGTACATCCTTAAATAAGAAAAAACCTGACATAATCCTTACTATGTCAGGGTTTTACCTATTTGAAATGCTGTGACAATATTTTGTTAAATTGACAAATAATTAGTTAATGTACAATTCATCCTTTATACTTCACTGGGGATACTACTTACCCGCCTAAAGTCCGCGTATAAATTACCTGACCTTGGGAATCATAAAGAAAAAGGGATAGATTGGCATTTTCACCAATTACGGCTAAGGCTTCGCGTAAGATTTGCAAGTGATTGGTAACATCAACAGCAGTATCCGAATTCTTAGAATAAGGATTGGCCAAGTTATTTTGCCTTATTTGGTCATACTCAGGGGTTAGTCTGACAATAATTTCTGCATTGTCCGTGCTAAAGGTGCAAATCTGAATTCCATTAGTACAGGTCTTATCCAAGTCAGTGCGAGTTTGTTGCAAACTACTAACAACTTGTAGTTTTTCTTGTGCTTGTTTGAGTGCAACTGAATAGGGTTCAATGAGAGACTGAGCCTGAGTGTAGTACAAGCTATCTTGGGGAACTTTTTTAACCGTTTGCAAAGCCTGCTCCCAATATATCGCCGCTGCTTGCCATTGGTTTTGTTGTTCATAAACTTTGGCTTGCTTGGCAGTGCTAAAGGCCTGTTGGTAGGTTTTAACAGCTAATTGTTCTTTAGTAGCGCGATCGCGTACTAATACTAATTTAGGCTTATAGTCTACCAACAACTTTTGGGCTTCTTGGTATCCAACGCTATTTCGGGGAATAGTATTCAAGGTATTAATTACTACCAGCCAAGTAGACTGCGCCTTTTGCCAATCATTTAAGGATTTAGCAGTAGCTTCCCGTTTCTCGGCTGCAACGGCTACACCTTTTGCCGCTGTTAGTTTTTTCAGCCATTTTTCCTCAATAAATATCTGTTGATTTACAGCGTGCAAACGAACACGATAATTCAGTAATTTACCCTGCACCAGCCCATAGAGTTCACTACTCGAACTTATACTTTCTAGTGGCGCTATAGCCTGTCGCCATAAGTGTTGCCTGGTTTGTAATTCCTCTAAGCTAGATGCTGGAGTTTGAACTTTTTGTGTCGCCAAAGATGCCGTCTGCAAAGCTTTGACCACCTGATTGATTTTTTCTGCTCGTCCAGACAAACTTGCTTTTAGTTCCTGTGACAGCTGGTAACGAGGCGACCAACTAGGAATTACATTCAGGTCTGTGCTGGCTGCTGCAAGTTGCTGTTGTACAGCAACTAATTCTTTTTCAGACTTAGCGCGGCGCATCAGTTGCGGAGATTTTGTTTTTAATTGCTTGGCGTTTTGTATTTCTTGACACTCAGACATCACACAAGGGCGAGTCAATAAGTAAGCACCACCACCTAAAACGATAATTCCCATCAACACTGCACCCAGGAGGATAGGTTTGACCTGGAATCCTGGCTTTGAAGCCGACAAATTCGACACATCTGCAAACGGGTCAAAGAGTTCTTCTTCTTCACTCTCATTGATTGATAAAGAATATGTCAGAGATGATGAGGGGGATATTACTTCCTCATCTTCTTGTGCTTCCTCATCTCCCTCTGCTACCCATCCCTCCGTCGGCTTCAACGCCAAGAAACACTTAGTATAAGGAAGTTGTTCGCCAAAAACTCTGAGGAAACATTGCACCCGCTGCTCTTTATGGGGTGCTAAAGACTGAAGTACCTCCTCAATGACTGCAAAAATTAGGTGAGCGTCAACGATTACATCTGACGCGTGTTGCGTTAAAATCATTAGCTCGCCTTTATTGACGACGCACTTAACCTCGAAGACTTCAGCCGTTGAGACTTCTACAAGTAATTGTTCTTGCAAAGTTTTGGCTAAAAGCTGTAAATCTTCCTGCTGGACTGCTACTTTCATAGAGCTTTCCCGCTGAACTTCTATATTGTTTTGATTATCTTTAAGGGGATAAAATGAACTTTTTAGGTTTGTTGAATGCAAATGCACAATTTAGCCAACCACAGCCTGAGAATCTGAACGACCAACTTTCTAACACAAATTCTGACTTTTCACCAAAAATTAAAAAAGAAAATATTGTTCGTAACGATACATTTTTACATCGCTAGATGCAAAATTAAATAATCTGTCCTCGGATATAAATTACAAATAAAAAATGGGAATAATAGAAGGTTTGAGTATTTTCACTGCATTACTTTGCGATAATTAAATTCACAAAAGCTGCTGCTTTGCGAAATTCTACTTGCAAAGCAATTTTTGCCAAATTATCTAAAGGTTAAGAAAAAGATGCTATGTCAGAGGGCTTTGACAAAAAAGCTAGTTATCTTCTATGCTGGGAAACTTGCTGAGGAGATTAATTATGTGTTGTGGCTCTGCCACAAACAAGTTAACTATCAAAATTAATATGCTTCATTTGCTCAATTCGATAAAATTGATCCGTGAAAAATAATTTTTTATAGCTGCAAAAAGGTTAATTCTGCAATAAAGGTGCTGCAAAATATCAAGACAGGAATAACCAAAATCTTGGAAAGTGTCAATATAAGGTGTATCAATGGATTTATTAGAGTACCAAGTTAAAGAATGGTTTGCGAAGATAGGCATTCCGGTATTGCCTTCACAACGAATTGACCATCCTACAGATTTAAAACGGTTAAAAATTCGCTTTCCAATTGTACTGAAATCTCAAGTCCACGGAGCAGAACGGGCAAAAGCGGGTGGAGTCAGGTTTGCCCAAACGACTATCGATGCGATCGCAGCAGCTCAAAATATCTTTAGTTTACCAATATGGGGCGAATTGCCGGAAGTTGTACTGGCAGAATCTAGATACGACGCCAACCAAGAATTTTATCTAGCAGTAGTTTTAGATACAGCTGTCTGCCGACCGGTACTTTTAGGTTGCAAAGAAGCAGACATCGATTGGGAATCAGCCGGGGAAAGAATGCACTACGTTGTTGTGGAACAAGAATTTTCGCCATTTTATGCGCGACGATTGGCTTTGAAAATGGGTTTGCAAGGGACGCTGATGCAGTCAGTAAGCAGCGTTGTGGAGAAGATGTACCACTTATTTGTCCAAAAAGACCTGGATTTAGTCGAAATTAATCCCTTGGCAGTCAGTACTACTAGTCAAGTTATGGCTCTTAATGGTAAAGTCAGGGTCAACGAACGGTCGATCAAGCGTCATCCGGATCTTGCCGAGATGGCAGCAAAAATTATCAGTCGTCATACCACTACTGAAATTAATGGTATTTTGGGCGACTGGGATGGTGTGCAAATGCATGGAAAAATCGGTATTTTAGGCAATGGTACTGGTTCAGTGATGGCAACTTTAGATCTAGTTGCGAATGCTGGTGGCAATCCAGGTGTTTGTTTGAATTTACGTCATGCTTTCCTTACAGATACTACACCAACTACCTTCCGCGATCGCCTAGAAACAGGTTTGAAAATGCTAGAGGCTGATAAAAGCATTCAAGTAATACTAATTAACTTTCTGGGTAGCATTCCACAAACTGAGGAAGTGGCTGAAGTTATAGCTAGAGTAGTGCAGCAAGACGACAGCGAACTTCAATCACAGGTTGTACGTTCTAATGGTAGTAAACGGCGACAGCTTAATTTTCCATCCTTAGTTGTCCGTCTTGCGGGTTCCGAATTTAACACTGCGAGAAAATATTTGACGACACTAAAAACCCACACCGATGCGCTTGTTGTGGTAGAAAATTTAGATGAGGCAGTGGCAGCAGCAGTTCTCCTTGCTAAACCAACGGTTAATAAAAGATAGTGAATGTCATTTTGTTCCAATCGAAAAATCAAAAATTATTAGTTTTTACCGTCTGGTATAAATTGTTTAATTTAATGCTCAAATTAAGTACAGCTTTGCTTTCTGGAACTAAATTCTATAAGCTGTTCCACATTTTAATTGCATAAGCTGGGCGGGCAAGATGCCCACCCCACAAGAGTTATATTTAATTCGATTATGCAAATTAGATGTTTTTTAGCTTAATACATTCAAACTGGATATTCCTATCTAGAGGCGCGTTTTCTCACTTTTGAAGCACTCAGCTTCCAGACTAATTTTTGGAATTTCAGTAAAAATTGAATCAATACGACACTGTAAATGTGTCGTTTTTATGCCCAGTGTTTTAAGGCGCTGGGTTGCCAAATTTACGGTAATTTTTTATGAACCTAACGCCAGAAAGTAAAGTTTTAATTCAAGGCTTTTGTGAATTTATATCAAGCACTCATGTCGCTCAAATGAAAGCTTATGGCACGAATTTAGTAGCTGGTGTTAATCCTGGATGCGGCGGGCAGGAATTGCATGGACTGCCAGTATTTGATTTAGTAGAGGAAGTAACAGAACAATTTGGGGCTATTGACACGACGATTATTTGTGTAGATCCTTACGACGTGTTAGATGCGGCATTAGAAGCGATCGCATCTAATATTCGCCAGATCATTATTATTACTGCTGGTGTGCCGCCTTTGGATATGGTGCAGTTACTCCGCAAAGCCGAAGCTTGTGAAACTTTGGTAATCGGGCCAAATAGTCCGGGGATCATCGTACCGGGAAAAATTCTCTTAGGGACTCAACCCAGCGAATTTTATACCCCTGGAAGAGTGGGTATCGTTAGTCGTAGCAGCACCCTCACCTATGAAATCGCCTATGAACTAACAAAAGCAGGTTTAGGGCAGTCGATTAGTGTCAGTATTGGTAGTGATGCGATCGTTGGTTCCTCGTTTTTGCAATGGCTGCAAATTCTCGATGAAGATGAAACCACAGAAGCAATCGTTTTAGTCGGTCAACCTGGCGGTGGTAGTGAAGAAGCAGCCGCGCGTTATATTGCTGAGGCAATTGATAAACCAGTAATTGCCTACATTGCAGGAAGACTTGCACCACCAGGAAAAAGTTGGCGTCAAACCGGGACTTTAGCAACAGTTATCGGCCGCGATCCGAACTTTGGTACAGCCCAAAGTAAATTAGCTGCTTTAAAAGAAGCAGAAGTGACAGTAGCAGAACGCCCTTCTCAAATTCCAGAATTATTGCGAAAGGAAATTAACTAATTACTAATAATTCTCTACGAGACGCTGCGCCAACGACTACGCTCAGGACAAGCTCAGGACAAGTTTGTAATTCAATTTTTAACTACGAATTACGAATTATTTTGATTGGTCAATCTTGGGAACGATTTTGAGGGAACAAGTAGGCGATCGCAGCATAACCCGAAGCACTAAGTAAACTAACCAAAAAAGCAGCCAAAATAAAAGTAGACATAATGTTACACTCTATGCATTTCTAAAATCCTGGCATTCATCAACAAGCTAGAATTTTGGATACTTTCAAATTAGCAATTGGGTATGACACAGCCATGACTACCTTGTGTCAATCCCTCAGACTCAAAGTTTTTTAGCTCAACTCAAGCCAAAGGCAGAAAAAACCGAAACGTACTGCCAACTCCCAATTCGCTTTCTACTTGAATTTGACCGCCTTGTAATTCAATCAAACGACGGGAAATAGTTAAGCCAATACCAGTGCCTCCCGAATGGCGATCGCGCGATTGGTCAGTTCGCCAGAAACGCTCAAACACATGAGGCAAATTTTCTGGAGCGATACCAATGCCTGTATCACTAACCGCAATGCAGAGTTGAGATGCTTCAGTCTCAACAGCAATAGTAATTGAACCTTCGTTAGTATAACGAACTGCATTACCTAGCAGATTAACTAATACCTGTTCCGTGCGGTCAATATCTGCCAATACAGGAGGTAGCACAGATGGACATTGCAAGAGCATAACTGGCCCATCTTCCAATAGTTGGTCGGTAAATTTCTCCACTAATGACTCTAACAATGGACGCAAATTTACCCTTTGGATATTAATTGGTAGATAACCTGCTTCTGCCTTAGATAGTTCTTGTAAATCGTTCACCAACCGCTCTAAGCGCCTAGTTTCTTTAGCTAAACGCCGATAGATTTCAGGAGACGCTTCAATTTCCCCATCAGCCAGTTCTTCCAAATAACCGCGCACCACAGTTAATGGTGTACGTAGTTCATGGGTCATGTCTCCAATTACTTCTCGCCGCCGCGCTTCTACCCCTTCTAAACTAGCAGCCATTCGGTTGAAACTAGCACTAAGTCCACTGAGTTCTGGAATGTCAGACACAGGTAGTCGTGCATCCATTTGACCAGCAGCAAATTTTTGGGTGATTTGTTCCATCTCGGTCAATCGCTGCATAATCCGTCTGGACACCCAGTAACTCAATCCTCCGGCGGCGGTACTACCGACTAAGACTGACCAAATAGTGCTGCGCTGCCAAGCAAGTTCAAATCCTGTAACCAATTCAGCACGGACATCGATTAAGTTGAACCCCTGATTTTCTAATCCTTCCAAATGCAAGACAAATAAGCGGGGAGAAGAGATTTTACTGATGCTCACCAGACTAGCTACCCCCACGATCATTACTACTAAATGGGAGAAAAATAGGCGCCCTCTCAGCCCCATCTTCATAACATTTACGCTACCAGAGGATCTTCAAATTTATAGCCCACGCCAACAACAGTTTTTATAAAAGTTGGATTTGCCGGATCGGGTTCAATCTTTTTTCGCAACCGAGCTACATGAGTATCTACAACTCGTTCATCGCCAAAAAAATTATCTCCCCAAAGTTTATCAATTAGTTGAGTGCGGTTCCAAACTCGACCAGGGTTACTGACAAAAGTGGTTAGCAAGTTAAATTCTAGAGTAGTTAAGTCCAAAATTTCAACTTCTTGAAAATTCATCTGGCGACTGGCAGTGCGCTGGTCTACATCGACAATAAAGTGTTGGGTACGATTGACTTGATGTTGTCCCCCTTGGCGGAGGCTACGCCGTAATAGTGCCCGCACCCTAGCTACCAACTCTCTGGGGCTAAAGGGTTTGACCATATAATCATCAGCACCAGTAGATAAACCAATGACGCGATCGATTTCTTCACCCTTAGCTGTGAGCATTAAAATATAAGGATCTTTTGTACCTGGTTTCTGGCGAATTCGGGCACAAACTTCCAATCCATCCAAACCAGGAATCATTAAATCTAAAATGATTAAATCCGGTGGTTGCTCTTGAAACATCCGCAAAGCATTTAGTCCATCGCGGCTAGTGCGACAAAAAAATCCTTCCTTTTCTAAAGAGAGTTCGATTAAACGAGCAATTTCTGGTTCATCTTCAACTATTAAAATATCCATCTGAAATATAGGGTCGAGCAAAATTGGCAGAGCGGGGACACGGGAACACAGGGATATCTTGACACTGCGTCCCCATGTCTCCCACTCTCCGTCTCTTCATTAGAGGTTTGAATTTGACGACGTGCGATAACTATAGCCAAGATTAGAATCTTTTTGAATGTGTGTTTTAATACTATCTAGATCAATGAAGCAGTCAGCAACATCAATCAAACTTTCACTAGTCGTTGTTTGCAAACTGACTACTTCCACCCGAACCCCCATTCTGCTGACAGCGTTCACAGCATAAGCTAAATCTCCATCGCCACTGACTAAAACCGCTGTATCATAGTAGGGAGCTAAAGTTATCATATCTACAGCAATTTCTACGTTCAGATTTGATTTTTTGAAATTCTCTGTTGGTACAACGAGTTCCTTTGCCACTACGCGATAGCCATTGCGACGCATCCATAAGAGAAAACCCTGTTGCTTTTCATTACTGATATCAACCCCAGTATAGAAGAAAGCACGCAATAGTCTGGAACCGCTAGTTAAATGACAAAGCAATTTAACGTAGTCAATTTCTATGCCGAGTTGTAAGGCTGTATGGAACAGGCTTAAGCCATCAATAAAAATCGCAACTCGACCACGATTTAAGTTATTCAAAATCAAACTATCAGGTGCAGGATCTCGCATCTTGGTATCTTTACCTTTGACAGCAGCATCGCTCAAATTTTGCCCTTGCCAATGTGGTTTCGCTTTGAGTACTTTAGATTCCTTAAATTCATTTCTTTGTTTGCTAAAATTAGTTATAATCATTGATACCTCTGATTTTAAAGCTGTAAAGAATTTTGACTAAATTTTCTATAGTATAGTCTGTACTGATTTATAACCTAGCAGGTAATGGTCTTAAGTCACTATATGCAGATAAGGTTAACTGGTGCTAAACAAGATTTAAAATAGACAGCACAAGGTTTTCACTATTGTTATGGTTGATTGAACGAGATATTGCTTCTGTCCACAGATATGTTAATCTTTACCCACGGAGACAGCAAGAGTTTCGATAAAATAAATCTTTTTGTCAGGGTAAGGGCTGTTTTTGTGAGGTCTGTATTGCACTCAACCTAGAAGCACTATATCTATATTTGGGTAGGCACGAACTGTAAGACCTGTAATAGGGGCAACCCGACATAAGCAAATTCCGCACAATAATCCCACTGTTTTTAAGGGGAATGAGCGTAGCAATATTTACGCAGTTGTGGGAGTGCCGAAGAGTTAAAAGCACTAATAACGTAATATGGGATGCGATCGCACTTCCAAAAGTAAGTTGTATTAATTTATATAAGAGCCAAATGAGAAGGACAGAGATGATTTGTTGTTCTCTTGTCCCCCTATTTGCTTAACGCACGCCAGCAGTTTCTAAAGACAAATCTTGAAACATGGGTGTGCTGAGATAACGTTCGCCAAAGGAAGGCTGAATCATCACAATTAAACGTCCGGCATTTTCTGGACGTTTACCGACTTGAATTGCAGCGCACAAAGCTGCACCAGAGGATATTCCAGACAATAAGCCTTCTTCTTTTGCCAAACGGCGCCCATAAGCGATCGCTTGTTCATCGCTGACTCGAATTACTTCATCAACCAATTCTAAACGAAGGACATCTGGGATAAATCCGGCGCCAATACCTTGAATTTTATGTGGCCCGGCTTCACCCCCAGAGAGGACTGGGCTATTGCTAGGTTCAACTGCGATCGCTTTAAAAGTCGGCTTGCGCTGTTTGAGTACTTCTGCAATCCCAGTAATCGTTCCACCAGTACCTACCCCAGCAATGACGATATCTACTTCCCCGTCTGTATCTGTCCAAATTTCTTCAGCGGTGGTTTCTTGGTGAACTTTGGGGTTAGCAGGGTTGCGGAACTGTTGCAACATAAAAGCATTGGGAGTATTAGCCACAATTTCTTCGGCTTTGCGAATTGCTCCCCGCATTCCCTCAGTTCCTGGTGTCAACTCCAAAGATGCACCATAAGCCCTAAGCATAGCCCGTCGTTCTTGGCTCATAGTCTCTGGCATCGTTAAAATTAACCGATAGCCACGCGCAGCTGCTACCATTGCTAGAGCAATTCCTGTATTACCAGAAGTAGGCTCAACTAAAATGGTTTTTCCTGGATAAATTGAGCCAGTGGCTTCTGCTGAGAGTACCATACTTAACCCAATGCGGTCTTTCACCGAAGCCGCTGGATTCATGCCTTCTAATTTAACAACTATTCTTGCAACTACTCCCTCAGCTTGAGGAATTTTGTTCAGTTGAACTAAAGGAGTTCGTCCAATCAGTTCTGTTACGTCTTGAGCAATCCGCATTATTTAACCCCTAAAATCCTAAATATTAGTACAGAGTATTTACTTATAACAATAAGCTTTGATGTATTTATTTTGCCGTTTAATGCCAATAAATCCATATCCTATATATTTTAACTAAACCACAAAACATTAAAGTTTAGAAAGAACTTTTATTAGATGTCCCCATTGATTGCGACTTCAACAGACGGCTAGCTTACCACCCTTCTATTTTACCATTTGAGATTGCTGATTATTATCTCTTCAGTTAAGATTACTGTTTTATTTCTGTATATATGAATAACTTTTTTCATTGTTTTCCATTTATTTTGAAAATAAATTAGATTTTCAAAATAATTAATTGCTTTTCCTCACTTGTTAGTCTATCTTTATCACAAGATATTAATATTTTCTTCTGAGTGCAGATTTTATCAGTTCAAAATTGCATCTAAAACAGTCTTTAACCATTGCCTACATTGCTTTGAGATTGAGTGCAAAAACCCCAGAACCCCACCTCGAAAATACTAGAACCCCATCCAAAAAACACTAGCACCCATACCCCAATGAATTTTTATAAGACTTATCAGGTAGGGATTATAGGCTGTGAGTACTATTCTAATCAATTTAATAATCTTAACAGGGCTGGGGTAAACTGTTTGGTGGAGAGCGGCTGATATAAATCGTATAGGATTTACGCAGAGATTCCCCTCTACCCCCCAACATTCCTGAGCGAAAGCTTAGTGAACTAGGGGGGACTTCTTAATCTCCCTTTTGAGAGTAGGATGAAACCAGATTCCCGAATCAAGTGCGTTTTTTCTGACTGAATAATCCTATGTTTTGCAAAAAGGGTGGTAACTTTTTATTAGTCGGTAGTCAGTAGTGACGAGAAAAATAACTGGCAACTAATGATTGTAAAAATTACCGATTACACATATTTTAATATCAAAACTGTTTGAGAGGTAGAAATTATATAACTACTTTAGATAAACAGCAAAAGATATTTTCTTACTGGGTGCATACTACCTAGCAAGGGAGAGCCAAGATGAAAGCTAAACTTTTAAATATTTTTACAGTTTGCGTCGTTACTTTAGTAATGCTTTCACCAGGACTAGTAGTATTTGGCATAATTTGGGAGCGACATCTGGAATTAGTAAAATCTCAGAATTTAGCTTACGAAGTTAACAACACAACTACAGATACTCCCGCCTTGGCTCCCCAGACAGAGGGTACACATTCCCCTCAGACTAGCATTCAATCCTCCGATCGTAATGTGGTTCATCAAATGCTTGCTGTTGCTGAACAATATAAATTTGCCACTATCCTGCAATGGTTCTTCTTGTTAACCCCGATTTGTGTTGGGTTAGGGATTCTTTTTTACGACAGATATCTAGTTCATCGTGCTGCTGTTTTAAGAGAACAAGTTGAAATGTTGGAAAGACTGTGGCACCAAAGTATCGAACAGTAACTTATTCACAATTTACTAAAATCAAGAAAATTACCATGACAGACCAAGAACAACGCCAAAGCTTGTATTTTAATCTGATTGATGAGTTACTTAGATGTCCTAATGGTCAAGAACCAGAGATTTTGGAATCTAAGCCCGAATTGATTGATTCCGGTTTAGTAGAAACAATGTTACAAGTAGCTACTATGTTTGCCCATGAAGGCAATCAAGATGGTGCAAAATTTTTATTTTTTGTGGCGCGTGAACTAGCTAAAGAATTAGGTTTATACCCGGAAGTTCCCAATACTGAAGTTGCAAATCCTGAAGTTGCAAATAAGGAGTAAAAATGTTGTTGACTTCAACGGATGCGGGACAAATAGCTTTAGAACTGCTCATGGCAGACTGGAATATTTCAGAAGAGAACAGAGAGTGGTTCACAATCTTTAGCTCTCGCCTGATTGGCGAGAGTTGGTACACTGTGGAACTAGGTATAGAAGGATTCCCTGATAGGTGGTTTATTCAAGTATATGACACTGGAGCGTGCGATCCAAACTATACATTTATTTCACCAATCCGGGGTTCTGAAGGATTTACGGACTTTGTAAATGTACCGGATATCATAGCAGAAGTCTTAGTTTGTGAACGCAATGCTCGCTAATAACAATTAATAATTCAATAGTTAGAATTCAATGTTGAGAGATGCTAGTTAAACGCATTCTATTTGAATTCATAATTTTCAATATCAGAGCAAATATACCTGAAAATTAGAAATTGTTGCTACACAAACTTTCGTCCATCTGTGCTGATTCAATAAATTTGAAATTCATGCAGGTAGGTTTTGTCTGTATAGCTGCGTTCGCCTTTGGCGTGCCGGAGGCATCATTCGATTCGCACTTGGTATTACTTTGATATTTCCTAGAATATAAAGATGCTTTACGCAAATTTGAGGTGATGCCAAATGAGGCACACCTCTTTTTTTATGTAATATTTAAGCTTTTATTTAAGCTTAATCAGCTATTTTGTCATATTTAATTGATAAAATTATGTTATATTAAATAGCGTGATGGACGCTACAGAAATATCAGTTCCAATGATTGCTGAAGATATCTTAGCCAAAGAATTCACAAGAGTCGTCAACCATTACTACCCGCAAGTTGGAGAATTGCTGGATGGGTGTTATGTGAAAGTCATCACCTGTTTTTGGGGACGACCTGCTAGACGTTTGCAATATATAGGAATTTATTGCTCTGACGAAATGATTTCCTGTGTGCAAGCTCAAAAAGAAATACTCAGAGAAGTGGCAGACAACATGGGTTTAATCCAGGTTGTTTGTATGAATGCCAAGCGATTGTTGCGCGATCCGATGTCGAAGGTCAAAGAGAACAACCCACGCCTATGGTTGGAGTTGCAGTGGGTTGCAACTTAGTGATTCATCGCATTAATTGAGAGGGGTAAATGCTTTTGTAGAGAGGACTTTATTCCTCAAATATTTAAGCACTAAAGTGCTTACTACAAACCTATCGACCACTAGAATAATCAGCACCTACGGTGAATATAAAGTATCAACGCAAGTAATGAAAACTGGAATTTTCTGCAATTACGATAATTTTCACCAAGATGCTCGTCGTGCCATCTTTGAGCAAGTTGCACTGGTAAAACAGGCAGAAAGCTTAGGTTTTGAGGAAGCGTGGGTGAGTGAACACCATTTTAGTGAATCTAATCTCAGCCCGTCCATGTTAGTGTTAATGGCACACTTGGCGGGATTGACTTCAACTATCCAATTAGGCACTGCGGCGGTGTTGCTGCCATTCCATAACCCCATTAGGGTGGCGGAAGATATTGCCACTTTGGATAACCTGTGTAATGGACGATTATTATTTGGAGTTGCCAAAGGCGGCCCCTTTCCTCAACAAAACAAGCATTTTGCGACACTCCCAAGTGAATCCCGTCCCAAGATGCTAGAGGCGATCGCACTGATTCAAAAGCTCTTATATGAAACTGATGTATCATTTAATGGGCGATATTATCAATGCGATCGCTTAACGATTTACCCAAAACCATTGCAAAGTCAAATACCAGTGTATGTTGCCACTGGGGGTGATGACGGTATCGAGCTTGCTGCTAAACATTCCTTCAGCTTGATGGGTGGGCCGCCATTTTCTTTAGAAAGATTGAAGGATACTGTTACCAAATATCGAGCCTTAAATTCTAGTGGTGCGGAAAAATTAGTGCTGGCACGCTTCTTTTTTATTGGCAAAACATTTGACGAGGCGGTGAGTGAAGCGTTACCTTTCGTTCGCAAATTTAGCCAAAAAATGAAAGCTAATTCGGCTGAATTATTGCAGAATAATTCGAATCCCAACCAAAAACCATTCGACCGCACAAATATTTGTTTCGATGAAGATTATTTGATTGAGAACTCAATTATCGGTGATGTGGAGACTTGTCGAGACAAAATCAAGAAATTTCAGGACGAATTAAATTTAGGTACGCTAGCACTCAAACCCTCGTCTGCGGATTTGCAAAAAAACCTAGAGAGTTTGACGCGCTACAACCAAGAGGTGCGAAATTATGTCTTCTAAACTATACCTGCTTCCTCCCGATGATTTACCTCCCACTGAGGTAACGAAACAGGATGGAATGCTGCAAATGGAGCTAGAACAATCTACTGGCAGATGCTTTTATCTAGCTTGCGATCGCATTACGCGAGTACTGTTATCTAATTGTCAATGGTATCTGACAACAAATGCTACTATCCTCACATTAATTATTGACTGCCCTGACTTAGTATCTTACTGGCATATCGTCAGCAATATTCCCCAGTTGGGTAATAGGTTAGAGCGGTTTGCTAGCAATGGTAAAATCCGCGTTTATCCGCCATTCGGCAAAGGAACGCCGTTTGAAATCAGCGTAAATGAAATATCAGCTTATCGAGATTGGCTTTGAGGTAAATAGGCACACACTAGGAATCCTACAAAATATAGCT
Source organism: Nostoc sp. DedQUE09 (assembly GCF_034530915.1). Lineage (NCBI taxonomy): Bacteria > Bacillati > Cyanobacteriota > Cyanophyceae > Nostocales > Nostocaceae > Nostoc > Nostoc sp. DedQUE09. The sequence continues at coordinate 35,663 of NZ_JAVRCE010000056.1, read as the reverse complement.
GATTCATCCTTACTACACCCTGTACTTCTAAAGTGCAGGGTGTTGCAATTTTAGAAGAGTTACAATATTGTCTGTCTTTTCTTTTTATTTCAGATAACTCAGAGTGTATGCGCTGGCAACCTATAGATAATTTACCGCAAGATTGGCAAAATTTGGCTAGTTCAGAGCTACCACCATTAGTTACTGTCTGGAATGAACAAGCTGACCGTCTTCGTAACTCTGGTGCATTCAAAGTTTTTATGGAAAAGATGCGCCGGGAAATAGCAATTGAAACCGGAATTATAGAGCGACTTTACACAATTCCTCAAGGTATTACCCGATTACTTATTGAGCAGGGTATCAATGAGGCACTAATTCCACATGGAGTTACAGACCGACCTATTAAGCAAGTTATAGCCTTGATTCAGGATCAAGAAATGGCTATTGAGGGATTATTTGATTTTGTAGGTGGTCAACGTTCTCTTACGCCGTTTTATGTAAAGGAACTGCATCAGCTGCTTACTAGAAATCAGACTAATACAGAAGCTTTAGTTCCATCTACAGGACAAATTATTAGTATTCCTCTAATCCGAGGTGATTGGAAGAAGCAGCCTAATAATCCATTGAGAGCAGATGGTTCCATTTATGAATACTGTCCACCGGAACAGGTAGCATCTGAAATGGATAATCTCATTCAATGGCATCATCAGCATCAAGAAAACCAAGTTGCACCAGAAGTAGAAGCTGCATGGCTGCACCATCGATTTACTCAAATTCATCCGTTTCAAGATGGAAATGGGCGAGTTGCTCGTTGTCTTGCTAGCCTGGTTTTTATTCAAGCTAGATGGTTCCCTCTTGTACTTACGCGTGATGATCGTTCAGCTTATATTACATCTTTAGAACAAGCGGATCAAGGTGAATTGTCTGGCTTGATTAATTTGTTTGCTAAAAGTCAGAAACAGTCATTTATTCGCAGTCTTGGTTTGTCAGAGCAAATCCTGTCAGAGACAAGGCAGACTCGTACTATTCTCGCATCTGTTACTGATAAACTTAAACAGCGTCAGTTAGCATCAATTCAAGAACGATGTAAAGAAGCTGAGAGATTTGCCGAAAATTTATTTAATATAGCATCCAATCGTTTGCAAAATATTTCTGAAGAAATCAAGCTATCTGTACAAAATTTAGTACGAGATGCTCAAGTTTTTACAGTATCAGCTTCAGCAGGGGATGAGCGTTCATATTATCATCGCTATCAAATTGTGGAGACAGCAAAACAGCAAGGTTACTTTGCTAATCTCCGAAGCTATCACAGTTGGGTACAATTGATTATTAGAGTAGAGACACCTACAGTTATTTTGCTTTCATTTCATGTTCTAGGGCAGGAGTATTTAGGCTTACTTGTATGTTCTGTATGTGCTTATCACAGGGATGATACAGAAGAAGGCGATCGCAATATTAGTGATATTCAACCTTTAACAGAATCACCATTCCAATTTTCTTATGCAGATGAAGAAGATAACTTGGTGAAGCGCTTCAATGAGTGGCTAGAAGAAGCTATTATTACAGGACTAGAATACTGGAATAGAAGTCTCTAATATCTTCTAATCTTTGCTGTTCCTTAAAAAGAATTAGATATTCGTCAAGCGGTAAGAGATTAATGTTGACAAGTTTTTAACTTTTCAATTAGCCACGCATACCAATTTTCTAACCCAGCACCAGTAGTTGCAGAAACCTGAAAAATCTGAATTTGGGGATTTATTTGTTTAGCATAAGCTATGCACTTTTGAACATCAAAATCTACATAAGGTAGTAAATCAATTTTGGTGAGAATCATGATATCACTAGCACGGAATATATGCGGGTATTTTAGTGGCTTATCTTCTCCCTCCGTGACTGAGAGAATTACGACTTTTGCCTGTTCTCCTAAATCAAATAAGGCAGGACAAACCAAATTTCCGACATTTTCAATCATCACAACTGAATTTAGTGGCGGATTCAGTTGTTGTAAACCCCTGTCTATCATTGATGCATCTAAATGACAGCCTGTTCCGGTATTGATTTGGATGACTTTAGAACCTGTTTCTTTAATTTTTTTGGCATCGTTAGCAGTTTCTTGGTCGCCTTCAATGACACTAATAGATAATTGATGTTTTAAATCATTGATAGTTCGCGTTAAAAGAGTTGTTTTTCCAGCACCGGGAGAACTCATTAAATTTAAAGCGAGAATATTACGACCTTTAAACCATCCCCGATTTTGGGCAGCTATTAGGTTATTTTTTGCTAATATATCCTGTTCTAAAGATATTGTTGTGTTGTGTATTTTGGCATGAATTTCAGGTGCTTCTATATGAGTGTCATGACTGTGGGAGTGAGCGATCGCAGTACCATCTGGTAAAGTATGAGTATGATGATGGTGGTGATGTTCAGCTTCACCTGTTTCTAGATTGGTAATTTTAGTTTTGCCATCATCAGAACAACCACAAGTTACACACATAATTCCTCTATTTCTATTTCTTTAATTTTAAGTTCTTCGCCAGTAATTAAATCTAATTCCACGCTACCACAGTTACAGATTCCGAACGGTTTATCCAAATTAACTTCTGCACCGCATTGGCGACATTTTGCTAAACCGGGAATTTCTAAAATTTCTAATGTCGCCCCTTCTAAAACTGTGCCTTGAGTGCAAATATCAAAACAAAATCGGATAGCATCAGGCATAATGGCTGAAAGTTTGCCAATTTCTAATAAAACTCGCTGCACTTTTGCGCCTTTGGCGTGTTCAGTCACAATTGCCACAATATTTTGGGTAATTCCAAATTCGTGCATATTATAAATTTATTAAAGATTAACAAATTCGTGGCAATTGGTCGCCTACTAACATATCAACAATCCTTTCAGCACCAAAAGCTGTTTTTAATAATACGATACCTGGAGGTGAAGTAATAACTTCGCCAATAATACAAGCATCTTTGCCTGCTGGGTGGGATTTCATAGCTGATAAAACATTTTCAGCATTCTTTTTTGGAACCACCACAACTAACTTACCTTCATTAGCTAAATACAATGGGTCTAAACCGAGAATTTCGCAAACTCCGTTGACTTCTTCACGCACTGGGATAGATTCTTCAAAAAGACGAATTCCCACATCCGAACTGAGGGCGAATTCATTTAGGACTGTAGCTAAACCACCGCGTGTAGCATCTCGCATAGCATGAATTTGGGGACATACACGGAGAATATTTTCTACTAATCTATGTAAGGGCTGACAATCACTTTCAATATTAGTTTCTAAAGCTAATTCCCCACGGGCAATTAAAATTGCTGTCCCATGATTGCCTATTTCACCATTAATTATTATTGCATCTCCAGGTTTAATGTTATGAGCAGAAATGTTAACTCCTCGCTGGATGACACCAATGCCAGCAGTATTAATAAAGAGTTTATCGACTGCACCACGATGTACAACTTTTGTGTCACCAGTGACAATTTGAATACTCGCTTTTTCTGCGGCTATTTTCATGCTGGCTACAACACGGCGCAAGGTTTCAACGGGTAATCCTTCTTCTAAAATTACGCTACAAGTTAGGTATAAAGGTTTAGCACCGCTGACAGCTAAATCATTAACTGTGCCGTTTATGGCTAATTCTCCTATATCACTACCGGGAAAAAATAAAGGGTCTACTACATAAGAATCTGTTGTAAATGCAAGTCTGTCTCCTTGTTGTAGGAGAGGGGCTAAGTTGAAGCTGGCTTGGTCTTCTAGTTGTGAGAGAATTGGGTTATCAAAATTGCTGATAAAGATATCGTCGATTAAATCACGCATGGCTTTACCACCGCTGCCATGTGCGAGAGTTATATGAGTGTCTTGCACTTTAGTTTGGCGACGGCGGACTTTTTCTATTTTCTGAAATAGGAGATTTTGTATTGGGTTTGTGGGGAAAATATTCATATTAAAATTTTTTTTAACGCAAAGGGACGCCGAGGAAAGCGCAGAGGGACGCTGAGTATTATTCTGAGGAGAAGCCGCAGGCGGGGAGAGGTTCTTGAGTTATTTTTGGTTTTTGGACAATTGTGGAGAGTCGCCCATATTTGTAATAGGCTGCACAAGCGCCTTCGGAAGATACCATGCAAGTACCGATTGGTGTTTCTGGTGTGCAAGCTGTACCGAAGACTTTACACTCCCAAGGTTTTAAGACTCCTTTGAGAATTTCTCCACATTTACAAGCTTTATGGTCGGCTACTTTGAGATTAGGAATGGTAAATTTAAGTTCGGCATCAAATTGGGCATATTCAGGTTGAATTTGTAATCCTGAATAGGGGATGTCACCTAAGCCACGCCAATCAAAACTATCTCGCACTGCGAAAACTTTGTTTATGGCTTGTAGTGCTACTGTGTTCCCAGTTTTTTCTACAATTCGGTTATATTGATTTTCAACTTCACAACGATTTTCTACTAGTTGTTGCAATAGCATCCAAATTGATTGGAGAATATCTAAGGGTTCAAATCCTGAAACGACTATCGGCTTATTATATTGTTGGGAAATAAATTGGTATGGGTCACTGCCAATTACCATGCTGACATGTCCAGGGCCAACAAATCCATCTAGTTGTAAGTCGGGATTATCTAATAGTGCTTTGAGGGCGGGAATCACGAGAACGTGATTGGAAAACATACTAAAGTTATGAATTTTTTCGGCTGCTGCTTGCAGAATGGTGAAGGCGGTGCTGGGGGCTGTGGTTTCAAAGCCTAATGCGAAGAAGACTACTTCTTTGTCGGGGTTATCTCTGGCAATTTGCAGGCTGTCTAGGGGAGAGTACACCATACGGATGTCTGCACCTTGTGCCCTGGCTTGCAGTAAAGTGGTTTTGGAACCGGGAACTCGCATGGCGTCGCCAAAGGTGGCAAAAATGACGTTATGATTTTGAGATATGGCGATCGCATCATCTAATCTCCCCTTTGGCATAACGCATACTGGGCAACCAGGCCCATGAATTAGTTCGATGGTTTGGGGTAAAATTTCTTCGATACCGTATTTAAATATGGAATGGGTATGTCCGCCGCATACTTCCATGATTTTGATGGGTTTTTCTAGCTGGCGACATAATTTGGCGATTTCGCGGAGTATGGCTTCAGCTTTTTCCGGTTCGCGGAATTCGTCAACATATTTCATAGGAAGTGAGGTGTAATGAGTTTTATGTATCTGTTAATTTCGCTTTTGTGGTAGAAAGTTTTTTAACGAACCGCGTTTGTGCAACGTCTTTTAGAGAAGCCTCATCTAGATTTAAACCTACTGCCTTCTTCACGTACTAATCCCTGCTTGTGCTGCTGCTAATTCTTGGAATAGTTGTAATGTCTCTGCCGCTTCTTGTTCGTTAATTCGATTCATAGCAAAGCCAACATGTACTAATACCCAATCCCCAATACAAGCTTCAGGGGAATGTTGTTCATCTACGATACAAGCAATATTTACCTCGCGCTTAACACCACCAATGTTAACTATGGCTAATTTATGGTTAACGTTGGTAATTTCTATAATTTGTCCGGGGATTCCTAAGCACATTTTTCTATTTTTTAGGATAAATTAACCGAAGAGGCGCGGAGAACACAGAAAAAATTATTTGTGAGAAAAATTTTCAAATCTCAATGCTCATGTATTAATTGAGCGGCTGCTATCACTGCTTGTCCTAAAGATAAGCCGCCGTCATTAGCTGGAACTAAGCTGTGAGTAAGTACTTTTATTCCCAATGTTTGTAATCTTTTGGTAACTTGTTCTAACAATATACAATTTTGAAATACTCCTCCTGTTAAAGCTACCTGATTAATCAGATTCTCTTGACTAAGATGCTTAACCATTTCCACAATTGCATTAGCTAAACCTTGGTGAAATTTGGCAGCTATAACTGCTTGGGGAATCTGCTGCTGTAAGTCATTTAGCAAGGCTTGCCACATTGGACGCGGGTCTATACAGTAAATACTATCTAAAAAGCCAAAATTAAAAGGGTAGATTAGCGTTTCTTTATCATTATTTAAGCTGCTAACATCTACTATAGCTTCCATTGCGATCGCAGCTTGTCCTTCATAGCTACATTCTTCTCTATAAATACCGATAGCCGCCGCCACTGCATCGAACAATCGCCCCACTGATGAAGTTGGAGGAGAGTTAATCCTTTTTTCTATAAGTTGATTTAGTAGCTTAAGTGGCTTGTTTCTGAAAAAATTAAATATTTCTAAGTCAGTATACTTTTGTTCGCAATCATTCCAAAGATTAGCAGCTAATAATTGAGCATAAGTATTACGCCAAGGCTGATAAATAGCTTGTTCCCCACCAATCATTGCTACTGGTTTCAATGTTGCTAATCGTTGAAATTTTCGGTAATTTGCTAAAATAAATTCTCCACCCCAAAGTGTGCCATCATTGCCGTAACCCAAACCATCTAAAGCAATACCTAATATTGGAGGTGAATCTAAAGGAATCCCATTTTCCGCCATGCAAGCGGCGATATGGGCGTGATGATGTTGAACTGGATAAAGTTTGATTTGATTTATGCCTGCAAGTTCTTTACCAAGTTTGCTTGAGAGATATTCAGGATGTTTATCAATGGCAATTATTTCTGGTTGATGCTCAAATAGATTTAAGTATAAATTTAAATTTTCTTGGTAAGCATTAAAAGCCGCAGCATTTTCTAAATCTCCTAGATGTTGAGAGAGAATTGCTTTTCCTTCACGCAATAAGCAAAAGGTATTTTTTAACTCACTGCCCATTGCTAAAATTTGCGGTACTTTCTGAAATCCCAGTGGTAAACTAATTGATGCTGGTGCATATCCTCTGGCACGGCGAATTGTTTGAACTTTATCACCAAGAACACGCACAACCGAATCATCTACCCGATTAATAATCTCTCGATTGTGAAAGAGAAAATAATCAGCAATTTTCCCTAATTTTTCCCTTGCTTCTTCATTATTAAGACATTGTGGTTCATCAGTCAGATTGCCACTTGTTAAAACAATTGGGCGATTCATCCGCCGCATAATTAAATGATGCAACGGCGTATAAGGTAGCATAAAACCAAGGGTATTTTGCCCTGATGCTACTGACGATGCTAATTGTTTTGTACCTGAAGCTTGTAATAAAACAATTGGTGCAGCAGAACTTGTTAATAATTCTTTTTCTTTGGCGTTGACAATACAATATTGTTTAATTATTTCAACATCCCGCGCCATTAAAGCAAAGGGTTTATAATAGCGCTTTTTTCGCTGACGCAGTTTTTGTACAATGCTTTCCTGTGTTGCATCGCAAGCTAGATGAATACCACCTAACCCCTTAATTGCCACAATCTCACCTTTTTGTAACAAGGTACAAACAGCATCGACATCATCCAACATCGAAAACATGGAAGCAGTAACCGATTTCCCATCGGCGCGTTCTAACCAAGCTGCGGGGCCGCAAACATGACAAGCTATAGGTTGGGCGTGAAAACGGCGATTTTCGACATCATGATACTCCTTTCCACATTCCGAACACATGGCAAACGCAGACATACTGGTATTGCATCTGTCATAAGGAATCGCACGAATAATACTCAGGCGGGGGCCACAATGAGTACAGTTAGTAAAGGGGTAGCGATAAAAGCGGCTAAAGGGGTCGAATATTTCTTGTTGGCATTGCAAACAAGTGGCGGCATCAGGAGTAATTTCTGTTTTAATGGCATTATTGACACTACTAGAAATCACAAAATGATCAAATTTCAATTCACTTTCATAAAGAGTTCTAGTTAGTTGATTAATTCTTGCCAATGGTGGACATTCTGTTTGTAATCTGGCAACAAATTTTGTGATTGCTTCTTCACTACCAGATACCCTAATTAATACACCTTCGCCATCATTACAAACATCTCCACCCAAACCGCAGGCTTTCGCCAGACGATAGACAGTAGGTCGAAATCCTACTCCTTGAACAGTACCACGAACTCTAATTTCTTCAGTCGGCATAGTTAAAGTGCCACAGCAAAATTCGGTTATTTCCAGAATCAGCTATCACTGCTGTATTGCCACAAATTTTTATCCCGTAACACCAATTTAAGCTATCTCGTTTAGGTAGTCCGAAATTACGATTTTCACCTTTACTTTGAAAATTTATTTGTCCTCCTAACCCATCTGCCACCGCACCTTGCAGTGATAAAGTTGATTTTGACTTTCTCCAACCTAACAACCGGGAATTAGCAGTATCTGCAACTACTAACCAATCTCCAGCCACCCCCACACCATAAGGCATACTCAAACTACTAGCAGTAGGATAATAAACTCCTTGATTCATTTCCACAAAATCAAAGCTTTTTTGTCCTAAAACTACTGCACAAGGGACATTGTTTTCTGTTGGGATTCCCTGCCAAATCATCACTCGGTGATTACCTGCATCGCTGACAACCAAATTTTTTCCCCAAAGGGTGATATCGTGACACCAACGCATACTCGCTGCGGTTGCAGAAGCACCGCCGTTTTCATTGCGAGATATCATATCTGGTTGCCCCAAAACTAAATCAGCAGGTTGACCATTTTCTGTTGGTAATTGATGCCAAATTAATACCCTTCGATTACCAGTATCGGCAATAAATAGCTGCCCTTGATGATAAAAAACACCATAGGGCCAGTGCATTGTACTAGCAGATGCTGCTTGATTTCCTTGATTTGGTTCATTATCGGTAAAATTAACTTGCCCTAACACCAAATCTGCTGGAACATTATTATCTTCTGGTAAGTTCTTCCAAATCAAAACCCGATGATTCCAAGCATCTGCTACAGCTAACCCTTCGCCACAAGGACAAATCCCTGTTGGTACACTTAAGGTTGCCCTTCCCGGTTTAGTTTTAGCATTTTGTCCTTCATGATAAAAGTCAGGTTGTCCAATTACCCAATCAGCCGATTCACCATCTCTGGTGGGTAAATTCTGCCATCCTAATAATCGATGATGTCCTGTATCTGATACCCATAATGGGCCAGTTTCTGATAACAAACAAGCAGCACGAGGCCCAAACATTGTTGTGGCATTGGGTGCTACAGGTATAACTAATTGCTCTGGTTCAATAATGTTGCCTAAAATTACCTCCGCACCTTGAGATGATAGAGGTAAATATTGATGATTTTCTGTTGCTTCTAGCGGTAATTGTGATATGGAACTAATTATGTTTGGGATATCCATGAACCGCAGATAGAGGCTGATAATTATTTAAAAACATTAATGTTGATTAGCATGTAACAATAGTAACGGTTTTGCATTATGCTTTTTTCAAATTCAGTTAAAACCTCTAATCAACTTCTGTATTAATCAAGCTTAAAAAAATTAATATGGCTTTTAGTAAGTTTTGCTACATAGCGAATCTTTGGCATGAGTGCGCGATTTACTGAAATGAGAAAGCAAACTGGGGTTTGAGAAAGTAAAAGCTTATTTTACTTGCGGAAAACACTAAAATGAGTAAGTCAAATGACCTTTTACTTGCGGAAAACACCAAAATGAGTAAGCAAACTGGAGTTTGAATAAGTAAAAGCTACTTTTGCTTGCGGAAAACACTAAAATGAATAAGCAAACTGGGGTTTGAGTAAGTCAAATGACCTTTTGAGAAAGTAATATGCCTTTTTACTTTCTCAAAACACTAAAATCAATACCTGAATTACACAAATGAGAATGAATTTAGAGATATTGAGAAAGCATTCGGACATTTTGCTTGCACAAAACACTAAAACGAATGCGCGAACTACTGAAATGAAAAAGCAAATTAGCCGTGATTGACTAATTGCCAAGTGTATTTGCTGAAATATCATCTTCGCATGATCATTTTTGTAGTTTCACAAAAACCTTATCGTCTTTAACTTTGACTGGATATGACTGAAGCGAAACATCAGGAACGGTTAAACATTTACCTGTCTCCAATTTGTACTGGAATCCGTGGGCAGGACAGGTAATAACACCATTTTCAACTTTACCCTTTTCTAAGGGAGATCCTAGATGGGTACAAGCATTACGATAAGATTTAACTGTAACGCCTTGACGATGTAAAATTAGTGAAGTACCAGCAAGTTGTACTGCAATTACGCTAAACTCAGGAACTTCATCAATAGTTGCTACTTTGATCCAAGTACAAGTTATTTTTGAAGAGAATGGACTGATTAAACCAGAATTCGCATTTTTAACAGCAGCGCTATTATTGACTGCAACAACTTTAGTAATTTCAGGACAATGGTTTTTTATTGCCTGTTCTACTCCCTGAGATAAAGTCAAAGTAGAAGTCGGACAACTGCTGCAAGTTCCGATTAATCTAACTTCTACTGTATCTGGTGACTTAATTGCCACTAATTCTACATCCCCATTGTGGCTTTTTAAACCTGGGCGAACTTCTTCCAGGGCTGTTTCAATTCGCTGTGCTAGTGATGGTTTTGGTGGTTTTACTAACTCGTGATATAGTAGCACTGCATACACTAATTCATCTGCAACAGCATGACGCAAAGCTGGCATTGATTCTTGTTTTAGGCTTTTAATCAAATTAGTCAATGCAGCTTTATGCAAAGCTTCGATTGCTCTTTTTAGACCTACTGCTACACACCGTTGGCTTTCATCCCACTCGGATATAATTGCCTCAAAACGATTAATTTCCTGAACTAATTCTTCAAGATTTGTCATTTGTCATTGGTCATTTGTCATTTGTCTTTTGTCATTGGCTATTCATCAATGACCAATCACTTCATTTTGAAGTCCTTAAGGAGAAATGGCATAATCATGCCCGTCACTAAGCTAGATAAAATTATTGGGTAGTAGAAAGGAATTGGAGCTTGTGCAAGTAACACTAGCAGTAAGAAACCTATAGCAATACCAGTAGTAGTTTGCTTGGCAAAATACATTGGGTCGCGTATTAGCTTTCCTTTAAAAAATAACTTGGCAGAAAGCCACCCTATCTCTAACATGTTTTCTCCTAATAAGTTGTCAATAAACTTAAAGTAGCAAGCCCTAAAAGAATGGCAGGAATTACACCCGCCGGGGCCAATAATGCACCAAGCATTGCTGAAAATTGATAGCCTATATCTTTACCAGCTAACAGCATTCCACCAATTGCACCGCCGACCATAGACAAGATTAATGCTATGATTAGCCACGAAACTTCTGTTGCTATGTTCAATTCACCATCTGCTAAACTTGTGATAAAATTTATCACGTTTGAGTGGGTAAAAATATCTCTCATACTGTTTTGTCCTGATTGTTAGTAATTCGGGGAGTAGGGAGTGGGGAGAAAGAAAAACTAACCTATTTCCTATTCCCTATTTCTGCTTCTACATCTTGTAGCGCTTGGACTACTACCTCTGCTTGTGCAATTTGTTGGTATTCTGTAAATATTTCTAAAGCATCTTGGTAGTAGATACGCGCTTGCAAAAGATTTTGAGGATTACCAGCTTCTGGTTTTTCAGGGTCGTCTGGTAAGTTGAATAGGGCGTTGGCTTTGTTGGAAATTGTGTTAGCGTACTCTAAAGGTGTATCTTTGGCATTACGCACTTTTAACGCTTCGTCATAAGCTGCGATCGCTCTTAAATTATTCTCTACAGGATGGGAACTCACTAAATATTGCAAAGCGTTACCTAAATTGTTTTGCAGCATTGCATATTCTTTAGGATGATCAATCAGATTAATATGCTTTAGTGCTACCTCAAATGACTGCACAGCTAACCCTTGACGCAAGTATTCCCGTTCCGATGCTAGGGGCATAGAAAGGTAAGCGATCGCAATATTGTTATATAAAATCGCATATTCTTGGGGGTAATCTTCCCAAGTAAACACCCGCAACGCCTCATGATAAGCCTGGATGCTGTCAGTTATCCGCGCCAAATTGAATGGTACTAGTGACTGCAACACCAGCCCAAAATTCATCTGCGTCTCTGCTACTTCCTCTGGTGAAGCTAATTCCTGTAAAATTGGCAGTGCTTCTTCATAACCTGCTTTCGCTTGCATCAGCAGTTGGTAATCAGCGTCCGGTATTGCCTGTAATGTCCCCGCCATGCCCACTTTGGCCCTAGCTTTCAGTAGGGGATACTCCTCACCACACATCTCGTAGGCCCGGTAATATAAGCCAACTGCATTCCGCAAGTCTTGGGCAGCTTTGGGCTTTTTTTGAAAACCCTGTGCGATCTCAATCAGCATTTGGATTTTTTCCTCTGCTGAAGCTGACTCCGATGCAACAGCTGCTACCGCAGCCTTCACCGCTGAATCTGTAATGCTGGGGGTCATAACTCTGCCGTACTCTAGCCAATTGGGAATTGAGTCCAACACCCATAAATGATCCAGACACGCATTTGTATCTGATCACGGGCAATACTGATTTACGCAGGCTTCGAGTCCTTTAGGCGGAATTCCCCTTTTTTGTCTGAAACTAAGATTAGGGACTAAGGAAATAGTTGACCCCATGCCTAATCAATTTTTTTACTATAAAACACCCTATTTCTAAAATTCTAGGGGGAAATTGCTAATATTAATGTCAGCTTTAAACACCTAATATTTTTAAAATACTTTTTGTATCATCATCTGACACAAAGAAAATATTTTTTATTGAATTGTTGACATATATATATCTAGTATCTTCCCAACCAATTTTTGTATACTCCAAAGAGTCTCTACGGGATCGTCAAAGTGTAAAATATTTTCATCAACTGTAAAACAAGCTACCTTGAAAACAGACAGTATCTTCTATCGCATCTTCCAAAGTATCCCCAGCACTTTTTTTGAACTGATTAACCAACCGCCCCAGCTAGCTAGTGCTTACCAATTTTCTTCAGTCGAAGTCAAACAACTAGCCTTTAGAATCGATGGCGTCTTTCTGCCAAATGCAGCAGAACTACCCATCTATTTTGCCGAAGTGCAATTTCAACCAGACAAAAAGTTCTACTCACGTTTATTTACCGAAATTTTTAACTATCTTGACAAAACTGAATTAACCAACAATTGGCGTGGTGTTGTCATCTTCCCCAACCGCAACGTTGATACTGGAGATACGGAAAGATATACAGAATTACTCAACTCACAACGCGTAACTCGCGTCTATCTTGACGAATTAAGCTCAATTGAGGCATCATCAATCGGCATAGAGACAGTTAAACTCATCATCGAACCCGAATCAACTGCGACAACAAGAGCTATCGAAATAGTCAACAGTGCTAGAGAGCAAATTCCAGATGTCGCTACTATTAGGGAAATTATACAATTAATAGAGACGATATTAATCTACAAGTTGCCGCGATTGAGCCAGGAGGAGATCGGAAAAATGTTTGGATCAAATGAATTAAAGCAAACTAGATTTTACCAAGATGTTTTTGCAGAAGGTGAGCAAAAGGGGAAACAAGAAGGTAGGCAGGAAGGCAGGCAGGAAGGCAGACAAGAAGGTAGACAAGAAGGTAAGTTAGAAACGATACCTCATTTATTAGCGTTGGGTTTAAGTATTGAGCAGATAGCTCAAGCGTTAGGTTTGGATGAACAACTTGTTAGGCAAGCTGCACAATCAAAACCCTAAAACAGGAAGAGATTAAAACAATGTTTGGAGCAAATGAGTTAAAGCAAACTAAATTTTACCAAGATGTTTTTGCAGAAGGCAAACAAGAAGGTAGACAAGAAGCTAAGTTAGAAGCAATACCTCATTTATTAGCGTTGGGTTTAAGTATTGAGCAGATACCTCAAGGCTTAGGCTTGGACTACCAAATTATTAGGCAAGCTGCACAACCAAAATCTTAAAATAATAGGGTGCGCGAAGGCTTAACAGTACGTTTAATAGAGACGATATTAATCTAAAATTTGCCGCATTAATCTAAAATTTGCCGCGATTTAGCCAGGAGGAGATCGGAAAAATGTTTGAATTAAATGACTTGAGGCAAACTAGATTTTTCCAAGATGTTTTTGAAGAAGGTAAAAAAGAAGGTAAGCGAGAAGTTTTTGAAGAAGCTAAGTTAGAAGCGATACCACACTTGTTAACGTTTGGGTTGAGTATTGAGCAGATAGCTCAAGGCTTAGGCTTGGACGAACAACTTATTAGGCAAGCTGCACAACCAAAATCTTAAAAAAAACTGATATATAGCTGACGGGGTGCAAGACTTTGCACCCCAATATTTTGCTGATTTTGAATCGGTTATTAAATTAAAATCTGACTGCTGAAAATACTCATCCTTTCGCACGAATTAACAGCTAGCAGGAATGAATTCAGTACACTAGGTTATTTAACGCCAGTAAGTAAAAAATAATAATTTTGTTTTTACTGTCTTTTATTTATTACATCTGTTACGAGTATAACAAACAGAATAATTGAAAATAATCTTGTAAAACTGTTAGCTATTGTTAATGATTAATTCTTTTTTAATGAAAGTGAATTAAACCAAAAAATATCTTAAGATTGAAAAATAAATATTGATAAGCAGGTGAGACTTTACAAGCATTATCACCTACATCATGCATGGGAAACAATAGAAAAACGCATAGCCGATGACTAACGTACTATGGCTACAGGGTGGTGCTTGTTCAGGTAACACCATGTCATTTCTCAACGCCGAAGAACCGACAGTCTGCGATTTGATTGCTGATTTTGGCATCAAGTTACTTTGGCATCCATCTTTGGGATTGGAACTAGGCAATAACTTACAAACACTGCTACGGGATTGTATTTCTGGCACAATTCCTTTAGATATCCTGGTATTTGAAGGCAGCGTTGTTAACGCCCCCAACGGCACAGGTGAATGGAATCGGTTTGCCGATCGCGCCATGAAAGATTGGTTAGCAGACCTCGCCAAAGTTGCTCAATTTATCGTCGCCGTGGGAGACTGTGCTACATGGGGAGGAATTCCCGCCATGTCACCCAATCCCAGCGAGTCGGAAGGTTTGCAATTTCTCAAACGTCAAGAAGGCGGCTTTTTAGGTAAAGACTTTCTCTCACAAGCCGGATTACCTGTAATTAATATACCTGGATGTCCCGCCCATCCCGACTGGATTACGCAGATATTAGTTGCGATCGCTACTGGACGCATAGCAGACATTGTTTTTGATGAACTAAATCGTCCTCAAACCTTCTTCAACACTTATACCCAAACAGGTTGTACCCGTAACGTCCACTTTGCCTACAAAGCCTCGACTGCCGAATTTGGTCAGCGCAAAGGCTGCCTATTTTATGACTTGGGTTGTCGTGGGCCCATGACTCATTCTTCCTGCAACCGCATCTTATGGAACCGCGTCTCTTCCAAAACCCGCGCTGGAATGCCTTGTTTAGGTTGCACCGAACCAGAATTTCCTTTCTTTGACCTTAAACCAGGAACCGTATTCAAAACCCAAACAGTAATGGGAGTTCCCAAAGAATTACCGCCAGGAGTGAACAAAAAAGACTACGCCTTACTCACAATGGTTGCCAAAGACGCAGCACCACCTTGGGCAGAAGAAGACTTTTTTACAGTTTAGTCATTGGTCATCAGTCATTGGTCATTGGTCATTAGTCATTAGTTTTTCACAAATGACAAAGGACAAATGACAAAGGACAAAGAACAAATGACAAATAACAAATGACAAAGGACAAATGACAAATGACAATTCAATCATTAGACATTTCGCCTGTCGGTAGAGTTGAAGGCGATTTGGATGTTCGAGTTGATATTGAACATGGCAGAGTAGTCAACGCCTGGACACACGCGGAACTATTTCGCGGATTTGAAGTTATCCTACGCGGTAAAGATCCGCAAGCCGGATTAATTGTCACACCTCGCATTTGCGGTATTTGTGGCGGTTCTCACCTAACCTGTGCATCTTGGGCATTAGATACAGCTTGGGAAACAGAAGTTCCTCGCAATGCGATTTTGGCGAGAAATCTCGGTCAAATTGTCGAAACCATTCAAAGCATCCCCCGCTACTTTTATGGACTCTTTGCTATTGATTTAACCAATAAAAAATACCGCCATAGTCGCTTTTATGAAGAAGCTGTAAGACGCTTTGCTGCTTTCACAGGCAAATCTTATGAACTAGGCATAACAATTTCCGCTAAACCTGTAGAAATTTATGCACTCTTAGGCGGACAATGGCCTCATTCTAGCTATATGGTTCCTGGTGGTGTAATGTGCGCCCCTACCCTTACAGATATTACCCGTGCTTGGGCGCTTCTCGAATACTTCCGTACCAATTGGTTAGAACCAGTGTGGTTAGGTTGTTCTTTAGAACGCTACGAACAAATCCAAACTTATGATGACTTTAGAGACTGGTTAGATGAAAACCGCAATCATCGAGATTCCGACTTAGGTTTTTATTGGCGCATGGGTTTAGATATCGGTTTAGATAGATATGGCGCTGGTGTTGGTAAATATGTCACTTGGGGATATTTAGCCCATGAAGATAAATACCAAAAGCCGACTATTGAAGGGCGAAATGCGGCGATGATTATGAAAAGTGGAGTGTACGACAGCTTCGCAGACACTCACACCTTAATGGATCAGTCATTTACCCGCGAGAATACAACTCACTCTTGGTACGATGAAGGGACAGAAGATATTCATCCTAGCGATCGCACTACTAAACCCACTGCAATTAATACCAAAGACTTCGATAACGCCTACTCTTGGTCGAGTGCAGTCCTTCACAAAGACTTCGGACGTTTGGAAACTGGCCCCTTAGCGCGTCAATTAGTAGCTGGTGGCAAACATGGCGAATCTTGGCAACACTACGACCCCTTCATCCTCGATGTTTTCAAACGAATGGGTGGTGCTAGTATTCATGTGCGTCAATTAGCACGAGTTCACGAAATTGTCAAGTTATATCGGCAAGCTGAACACTGTTTGCGCGAATTCAAATTAAACGATCCCTGGTATATCAAACCCACAGAAAAAGATGGACGCGGTTGGGGTGCAACGGAAGCAGCACGCGGTTCTTTATCTCACTGGGTAGAAGTGGAGGGCGGTAAAATTAAGAATTACCAAGTTATTGCCCCAGGTACTTGGAATATTGGCCCTCGTGATGGTGAAGGAATCCGCGGGCCGATTGAAGAAGCTTTAATTGGCACACCCATTTACGATTCTAGCGATCCGGTGGAAGTTGGTCATGTGGCGCGATCGTTTGATTCATGCTTGGTGTGTACAGTTCACGCCCATGATGCTAAAACTGGTGAAGAACTAGCACGTTTTCGGACTGCTTAATGTTTATCGGGTGCATTAGTCGTACTAAAGGCTAGTCCATCCGCTCTAATCTTCTTGTAGAGCGAGAGTAACACTTATGCGATCTGTGCTATCGGAGTGATTATGATTCTTTGATAAATCAGCTTGTGTTCGCGATCCTTTTGCATACAAGTGGACTTGCTCTTGTGAGTGCATCTGATTGGAATCGTAGAAATAGCCCGTAGAAGTTTCTTGCTCTCGTTCAACTTTCCAAACGTGTGTATTGGTTATGTAATCTGGTTTCTCTTTGAAAGGTGTAACGAAGGCAGGACAAAACCATTGCAGCCTATTATTAGGTTGAGCGCCAAAGTTTCCATTATCCAAAGCAATAATGTGAGCGCATTTATGCCCACCTTCGCCCGCTTCTTCAGAATCTTCATTGCCATACCAGTCGAGTGTAAACATATACTGTCCACCTTCCCAAGCTCCATCCTTCAGATGAACTCTAACTCTACTTTCAGCCAGTCGATCAAATTTGGTACAAGTGACTTCATAACTAAAGCAGTCCCAAAACTGCAAATAATCAACTGGCATTGAAGGTGCGTTTATCTTATGGCATAGAGCATTTATTGGTAAACGCCAGATCACAGCACCATTATCAGTCAGGACATGAAAACCAAGTGCCCTGCCAGAAATGGAGGCAACTCCAAAAACGCACACTTGAATGAACTCATTGTGATGTGCGGTGCCATCGTAGAGAAACTCTTTGCGAAGGTAGCAGTAAAACCGAGGAATATTAAGATTTAGAGTTGCCATAGATTGCAATTTTTCTCAGATGTTAACTTTGCAATTGTTCCCACCTTTGAATTCAGTCTAACGGTAAGCATTATTGGCAGCAGAAAAAAACGCAATGAACAAGAGTTGCCAAACTGTGCCGCAGTTACGCTCATCTTTGTTACTTTAGCAACTACATTTCCTCTTTCGGTAGCTACATTTGCTACTTCAGCGATCGCTGCTGCTTATTGCGTTTATCCCCAAACAACGGACTGATCTAGACAATCTAGATTGCTGTCGGCTGCAACGCTGTGTTATGCCGCACTGACTATGATAACTAGGCGATCGCCTTCAACAGTCACAATATCTTTACCTACGATTTCTCAATTCTGAAAAATACTAGGGGGTTGCCATTTACGATTTTTTCCTCCACCTTTGTCATACCTATTCTTTCTGTTACTTTTTGTGATTCCAGGTTTGGGCGATCGCAGCTTGCTAAAAGATACTGATAGTTAAGTTCATTAAAACAATACTCCAGTATCTTGGTTGCGGCTTCGGTAGCATAGCCTTTTTTGGTTGCTTCAGGCAGTAAAGCATAAACTAATTGGGGCTGTTCTTCATCAAAGAAATCCCATAAACCAACAAAGCCAATGGTTTCTTGCTCATTTTTAGTCTCAATAAACCATAAACCAAATTTTTTTTCTTCAAAACTATTCTGGCTCTGTATCACCATTTCTTCAACCTGTTGCAATGGAAAAATTTTGTCATCGCACAGATACTTTCTCACGTATGAGTCAATGAGAATAGTGTGTAGTGTGTTCAGCCCACTCTCCAAAATTGGTTTTAACAACAGCCTCTGAGTTTCAAGTATTAGAGTCATTAGTTAAGACCTCACTGCAACTCCAGCATTTTTGAGAATAGAAACATTACTCATAGTCCAAGTCTAGTAAACCACAATCTGTTGTGTACTTACAAACTCAGTCTCGAACACCAAATCCTCATCTTTTAGAAGCATCTTAATCACTTCACGCAAATTTTCCTGCAATTCATCTAAGGTTTCACATTGAGAATGCGCTCCAGAAAAGCCAGGGATATAGCCGACATAGAACTTAGTATCAGAATCTCTTTCAGCGATCGCAGTAAAAGTTTTCATATCATAATCATCGACAAGGCTTACTTTACAGCTTACTGGAGTAGACATCTAACTGAGCGACGCCGAATAGTCTGTCGTAGACATCGCCTTTGTATCATTATGACAATCAGACTAAACTTACTTATCCCCTAGAAACAATACCCAAAAACAGATTTATCAACGCTTTACCAAAAAATAGCCAATCCAACCAAAATACAATGTGAAGAGTTGCTATCAACCAAAATACAATTTGATAAGAAACTTTGCTGCTTTTGTGACGTAACTTCTGTTGGGCAAAAAATGCACCTAACCAACCACCCATAAATTCGCACAGATGTAAAGTCTTTTCTTGCCTTCTCCATCCTCCTTGTTGTGCACGAGATTTATCGTCGGCATATAGCAAAAAGGTAATTAAACTCATGACAGGATAAAGAATTAGCGGAATTGGGTTGCCAGTTGTTAGTGCAAGATGAATTGAACCTAGCCCAGGTAGTAAAGATAGAAGCAATGTCTGTAATGCTAATGATAAAGATTTGTCTACAGTTTTGGATATAGACTTCTTTGGTGCGGTAGAAGATAAGGATTTTGATTGAACTTCTTCGATATAAGCATTACAAGCGCGTACTTTGCCATCTTTACTAGCTGTTAACTGATAACAAATGAAATCATCAACTTGGGGACGACGGTTAACGTCTTTCAATGCCGTAATGTGTAAAAAAACTTTTTGACTACCATCATGTGGTTGTATGAAATCAAACCCACGATTGTCATTCCATCTAATTAATTGGCCTTTATGTAAAGCAGGTTTCATAAAAAAATTATATATTTATACCTGTCTTATAGTGTGCCCTTATCTACACAAATAGACAACACCAAAAATGTGATCGCCTCACCAACTCTTTTAACCGAGAAGTGAGGAGTGGGGAAAATGAGGGATAACTAACCTATGCCTAATGCCATATTCCCAATGTCTTATATTCAAAACTCGTAGCGTAACACACTAAAACTTATAGAAACAGTGGGTTAGGCTTGCGTTAATGCATTTGCATAAAACAGCAATTTACACGGTAAGCTTGTGTCTGATTTAGCGCTACATAATTATCTTCCTCGCGTTCCCGATGCAGCATTGCAAGAATACATAGAATGGTGTGTTTTAGAGCAAGCTCAAGCCGCAGAATGTAACTTTACTCCTGATAGAAGTAAGTTAGATAATTTGCCACCAGAAGACTACGTTCCTAAACTGGTCGAGCAGTTCATGAAAGTTAAACCAGACCCAATTAAAGCCGGTTTGGTAGCTGCGATCGCTGGTAAGGAAGCTGACAAACACGCTTTATCCGGTTTAGCGATCGCTGCTGATTTTGTATCTCTTTATGTCAAGTATTTAATTCCTAAAGAAGGAAGTACTAAAGAACAGGCTGAAGAGATATTAACTCAAGCATCACAACATCAGTATGAGAAACTGACTGAAGTTGCCAAGAAACATGGTGTAGAGTTATAGTTGACTGCTGATAATTTATTCTCAGAGGCTTTGTCTGTCCTATCAGTCAAAGCCTCATATTTTGCAGATTATGACAATAACTCGAAATAATCACAATAAACAGAAGCTTGATAATGAGTTATTTTTAACTATGACCTTAAGCTTTAAAGTATCTTTCACTGCATTTATAGATACAGTGTGACTTTTTATTTTATAATTTAGTAAACATATTATTAGTTTATAGTTAAATGGACAGAATTGTAGTTAACTCTCAGATTCATTTCGGTAAACCTTGCATCGCAGGAACACGCATCACTGTACAAAGCATTCTTGAACTGCTCAATGACGGACTTTCATTTGAAGAAATTATCCGAGACTACTATCCAGACCTACAAATTGAAGATATTCGTGCCTGCTTAGGATACGCGATTGCTTTAGTGGCGGCTGAAGACATTCGCTTAGTATCTATTTGAGCATGAGATTCTTACTGGATCAAGATGTGTATGCTGTGACAGCAAGGTTTCTAGTTGATACCGGACATGATGTAGTTCTTGTTGCTCAGATTGGTCTTTCGCAAGCAAGTGATGAAGAAATACTTAGAACAGCACAGGAACAGAATCGTATTCTCATTACGCGAGATAGAGACTACGGAAATCTTGTTTTTGTGAGAGCAATGGGATCTGGAGTAATCTATCTCCGAATCCTACCTACAACTGTGAATAAAGTTCATAACGAACTGGTACGAGTTATAGAAACTTACTCTGAAGTCGAATTAGTAGGGGCATTTGTAGTTGTACAACCAGATGGACACAGGTTTAGAAAAGTATCTTTGTAAAAGCTTAAACAATTAAATCTCATTCCATGCTAACTATTATTGGTTGCGGCAACCTCAATCGCAGTGACGACGCAGTAGGCGTAATTATCGCCCAACGCTTACAAAAATATCTAGCTGAAAACCCTCATCCTAAAGTGCAAGTTTATGACTGTGGCACCGCAGGGATGGAAGTAATGTTCCAAGCTAGAGGTAGTAAAGAATTAATAATTATTGATGCAAGTTCAACTGGTTCTGAACCGGGTGCTGTGTTTAAAGTTCCAGGAAAAGAACTGGAAGCAATGCCCGAACCAAGTTATAACTTGCACGATTTTCGTTGGGATAATGCTTTAGCCGCCGGACGGAAAATCTTTCAAAATGATTTTCCTGAAGATGTGACAGTTTATTTAATTGAAGCGGCAAATCTTGGTTTTGGACTAGAGTTAAGTCCTGTTGTCAAACATTCTGCTGATTTGGTTTTTGAAGAGGTAGCTGCACTTATCAGCCAGAATATCAACTTTTAATTAACAATCCAAAATCGAATCAAGCCCAATCCCGATAAACAGAGAGTTCGTCTACCCTCATTTCAAAAGGTACGCCTTGGCCCTCTGGCGGACAAACGCGGATTTTAGCACTGCTAACAATTCCATATAGTAATGTCCCCATTGGCACGATTTTTTGAAGAACACGCCAATTGGTAACTTGATCAGGACATTCAATGACCAATGTTAGAGCATTGGCATGGGTTGTGACATACCACCGACAATTAGATAGAAGATTTTGAATCGTGCGATCGCAAGCGTCATAAAAGTATCTGCTAATAGAATACTCTAGTTGTTGCCGCAGTATAATATCCGCAGATGTCGGTTGCATAGGATGTGAGTCATCACCATTTAAGTAATACATTTTTCTAGCCATCTTTCTTTAGCTTCCTGCTTATATTCCAATCATCATTCCATAAAGTACATCTTTATTTGTTTCTAATAATTCTTGGGTTTCGTCATCATAATAAGCACCAATCCCACTACATTGAATTCCCAAATAATTACTAGTTAAATAAAGTCTTTGTCCTAGAAAACCAGCTATTTGCATAGCAGTTTGATAGTTTAAATAATCTGACACAAAAAATAAAGTTACAGTGCTATCTCTAGCAATAGCTTGATTAATACATAAGTAACCTGTCTTTTCACTAAAGTTACCCGCTTTAATCAAATACGTACCTTTATATAACCCAGGTGTCATTCCCTCTACTCAATGCACCACTGAGTAAATTTCTATTTCCTCATAGTTTTCTGTCGGTATTGACTGCTGAAGTTGTTGCACTACATATAAATAATCTTCTTGAGAAATAGCCTCTTTCCGGAAACGTCTAATAGAACGTCTATTCCAAACAGTTTGAGAAAATTTATCCCGATCGAAATCAAATTGAGGATACTTTAATCTCTGCTGACGACTCTTTTGTAAAGCAGTTGCTTGATAGGCATCTTCAATAAATTGATTGAATTCAAAATAATCACTACCAGAGACAAAAGGAATTTTCAGCCTTAAGCTTCTGATTTTCTTGTCTTGTATTTCTCCTGACACCGCACAAGCAGTGATAAACTCTTTATTATCAAATCCCCAATCAGAATTGAGGGTAAGTTTATCAAAGTCAAAAATTAGTTGTATATCTCGGTTGTGGAGAAAAGCTGAAGCTGCGAGAGGCTTCGCCACGCCAGAGGCGAACGCACCTAAATGGTGTCCGCTATCTAAGAAGCAATATCTTATGCTTCCATTTTGATATTTCCAGCTAGACCTATAATAAACACAACTAATTAAAAAGATGAATCCGTTGATACATTTACCCTGTATAATATAACTCTCTAACCCATCATCAATTAATTCATAGATGAAAGTTAGACAATTATTCTCAACTGCTAGATGGTATATACCATTTACTATTCTCTCAATACCACGAACCTGTACGTAAACTTCTGTAGGATACAGAACGCCTGCTGATGGATTTACTCGCAGTTGATAAGGGCCATTTATATGCTTTTTCTAGTGTTATCGCACTAGTTAATGAGATAAAAGCATGAACAGGATTATTGAGATTTAATTTCACTCTCCAATAAAACTTAGGATAAACTTTAAATGAAGATGGCTGTGTTGAAGCATCTACATAATTTGGATCGAGTTGTACCGATAAGTAAGAATGCTTGGTAGCGTCATGATACAGCGGTTCTCAGTTGAGTGAGGTACAAGAACCCCACCCCCAACCCCATCCCCGCAAGCGAGGAGGGGAATATGATGTACCTCATGTGATTAGTAAACGCTATAAGCTTTGCCCGATATCTGGCTTGATGGCATTTTTAAGTATCCTCAAAACTTCTACGTTGCTAGAAAAATCTCTCGCTTTATAATTGTCTAAATTTTTTAAATATAAATTAAGATGATGTTCTAAAAGTAACTTGACGACTTCTGTTCTTCCGGCTGAAGCTGCGTACATTAAAACAGTTGTATCGTTATCATTTTGGTTGTTAATGTCAATGTTGTAATCTAACAGTAAATTAATTAAATCGTAGTGATCACCAAAACAAGCAAACCACAAAGTATTGTTGCGTAGATTTACTGGCAATGATAAGAATATAAAATCTTGTCTACATCTTCGATAGTAAGACTTTGTTTGTCAGCTAAAGTTTTCAGCAGGTTGGTAATATCTTTAAGCTGGGATAAATTAAATGAAAGTCCTAATTCATTAGCTCGGTGATTAACCGCCTGTTTTCCAGCTAATTTATGATTGATTAAAATTGAGCGCGTTACACCAAAACTCCGGGGATTAATAGCTTCATAAGTCTCAGAATTATTAAGCATAGCTTTAGTATGAATGCCAGCTTTATGACTAAAAGCACTTTCCCCAAAAACACAGTGGTTAAAAGGAATAGAAATTCCAACTTTTCTCGCAACTAATTGATGCAAGTAACCAAGTTGATCTAAGTGATATTTAGACTTAATCTGCTCTGGATTTGTAGCATATAACCTAGCGATGAATCCAGCTAGTGAGGTGATACCATTGCGTTCGCCAATGCCCAGAACACAAGTGTCAATATGAGTTGCTCCCGCTTCTAGTGCTGTATAACTGTTAGCATTTGCACATTCTGTATCATTATGACCGTGAAACTCAATATCTAAATTGGTGAATTGGCGTAAAGTCTTCACTAATTCAAATATTTGCATTGGGGTACTAATTCCTACCGTATCGGCAATTCCTATGCGTTTGACAATTCCTAATTTTTCAATCTCAGAATAAATTGTAATTAAATCTTCTATGGAAGTACGTGACGAATCTTCAGCCGAAAACCGTAACTCAATATCGGGAGCTTGTTGATGAATAAAAGTTAAAACTTCAGATGCTAAATCAATAATTTGATTAATATTTTTACCATGACTGAACTGACGCATCAAAGAAGAACTACCAATAGTTAAATTAATCCCGGCTACGCCTGTTGCTAAAGCAACTTTAGCATCTTCTAAGTGACAACGAATGTGAGTTAATATTTTGGATGGCAAGCCTAACCGAACCAAACTTTCACAGTCTCGTCTAGACTGAGGTGAAGCAATTGGTGACGTTAACTCTATATATTCCACTCCAAATGCAGCAAGAGCCTCAGCGATTTCGACTTTATCATCTGAAGAAAAATTAGCTTTGATGAATTGTTCACCTTCACGGAGAGTACTTTCTACAATTGCAAATTCAGATAGCGACATCGGCCAATCCTTATGCTAATTCTTATTAATGATATCTACTTATTAGTTTTTATATTAACAGATTTGCATAATTGAGAAATAATTGCTTTGTCTGAGTCTTGGGGACTAGTTACAGTATCAATTATAAAAGAGCGATCGCTTGTATCCATCGCTTCTAAAACCTGTTTCGTAGGAACCGAATCATAGTTCTGACTTTCTTCAACAAATATTTTTAGTTTGTCTCACAATTCTACACCTGTGACAACTTGTTTACCTACAAGTTCTAATATTTCTTGTTCTTCTTGAAGAGTAAAATAATCAGAAACCTCTGCTACGCCCAAACTAACATAGAATTGACTTTTTGTGGATTGATGTGTAGCGAAGCTTTGGAGCAAATTACCGTCCCATCAATTTGTGTAATGCTCGTCAAGTAGAGATACTACTTTAAAGTAAATGAGATTATTTCAAAATTATTAAGATATTTTAAAAAAAAGCTATTTTAAAACTAAAACTTGCTAATTTACTAAAGTATAAATAGTTCAACTTAGTAAATTAAAAACATGGAAATTAGCGCTCGTAATTCTCTGAAGGGTACTGTCAAAAAAGTTGTACATGGTTCAGTTAATACTGAGATAACTTTAGAACTAGCGCCAGGAGTAGAGCTAGTGTCAATCATCACAAAATCATCAGCAGAAAAGCTATCACTTGCAGAAGGTAAGCAAGCTTATGCTGTGATTAAATCATCAGATGTGATAGTTGCTGTTGATTAAAAAATAGAGTTGGCTTCCTTTGCAAGCCGCTCTACTTTTCATATAAAATTGCACTTATATAATTTAGCGACTAACTCCTAAAAATGGTTATAAAAAGTGTGCAGTAGTTTAATTAAGAGTAATTGCAGCAATCATATTAGATTTTCAAAGTTTGGAAATTATATATACCCAACTTATTTAAAAAATCGGGTATTTGATTTTTCAGAAATAATTAAGTAAAGCTATACATAAAGGTTAATTAATAGAATTATCAATAATAATACTAAAATTGGTAAGCATTTTAATTAGAAATTAGAAATTGTGAAAGGAAGAAGGAAGTATATTTTCATCCTTCATCCTTTATGTTTTATTTGGTCGCCAAAAGCAGCAACCAAAGTAATAGTTTAAACTAAATACGCTTCTTGATGTGTCTTAATTGTGCAATTAGAACGAGGATAAGTTACACAAAGTAGAGCGTATCCTTTAGAAACCTGATCGTCATCTAGAAAGTTTTGATCTTCTTGATTAACTTCACCTTCTACAACTTTACCAACACAGCTAGAGCAAGATCCTGCATGACAGGAAAAAGGCAATTCAATACCATTTTCTTCTGCTGCTTCTAAGATGGTGGTGTCTTCTTCAACTTCAATTGTGGTGTCGAGGTCTTCTTTTTTGTTGATTAATCTAACTTGGTAGGTAGCCATTTTCAGATTCTCCTCAAACGTTATACAGTTGGTCTAATTTCCGAGTTTTTTGAGCAACCTATCTTACTTTCTGCTTCCCTTCTTCTTACAGAGATGCTAATTTTAGTCAGCTTCTCTTTTATAGGTGTAAGGGATGCAAAGCGAACTAGAAGCTACCTCAAGAGCATTGAAACTCTGTGGAGTGTGTCTATGGGAAATCTCTACAATTGACTTAGCACTAACGAAATGATGTTAGCTTTGGCTGCAAGGTACACCAGTAGGCGTACCGTCGTCTGTTTTAAAAGACTTTCCGCAGCCACAGGTATCAGTTGCATTGGGGTTGATGAATTTAAAACCGCTTTCCATCACTCCCTCAACGAAGTCAACGATAACTCCGTCTAATAACGGCGCACTTTTGGCATCAACGTAAACTACCACTTTGCCTTGGTGACTTACTAAATCATCTGGTTGGGGCTTGCTGGTGATGTCTATTGCATATTCATAACCACTGCAACCACCATCTTTTACAGAGATGCGGACACCTTTAGTTGCGCCATCAGCATCGGGTGCGGAACCTTTGAGGAATGCCCGCAGATGAAATTCTGCTTTTTCTGATAAAATAACGGCCATTAAGTCTCCTGATTTGTAGCGATTAGTTATCTGATTTCAGGTGTAGGTTGTCATTTGTCAGTTGTCTTTTGTTATTTACTAATGACTAATGACAAAATTAAGTGTTTTGTGCAATACCTGTGGCTGTGGGTTCCATTGAATTGGATTGCGCGTGTCTCCAAGGCGCACTATTACCGCATACTGGACAAGAGCGATCGCGGTGAGAACGGCGTTTAGCAAATTCCATCCGATTTAAGTCGATTGTCAGCAATTGCGATAATAGAGGTTGACTAAACCCGGTGATCAGCTTGATAGCTTCCAACGCCGTTAAACAAGCGAGTGTCCCAGAAACAGCGCCTATAACTGAAAAGCCGCGCTGATCCCAATCAGGCTTTTCTGGAAACAGACAAGACAAGCAAGGAGTCACACCAGGAATAATCGTTGTCAGGTAAGCCTCCATCCCATTCATTGCGGCTTCCACCATTGGCTTACGCGATCGCACACAAGCCTCATTTAACAAATTGCGCTCTGTAAAGTTGTGGGCGCAATCAAGAGCCATATCGGCAGATTGCACTAACGAGTCTACATTTTCCGGGGTGATGTAATCATGAACAGCTTCCACTTGGACATCAGGATTAATCGCATCCAGAGTTTCTTTAGCTTTGAATACCCTTGGCTTACCTACCCAATCGTCAGTCATAAGAACCTGACGATTCATATCATCCAGCCGCAAGTCACCACCCCGGACTAGGATTAGCCGCCCAACGCCCGCTACTGCTAAGTAAAGCGCCGCCGTACCGCCTAATCCCCCCACACCTGTAACCAAAACTGTCGCTGACTTCAGGCGTTTCTGTGCTGTTTCGCCAAAGTTCGGAAGCATCATTTGGCGACGATAGCGTTCTAATTCGGTAGGCGTTAGGTTAACCAATTTATACCTCCTAATCAGAAGTGATTTCTGTCAGTGTGACTACATTTTTCGGCTTATCGTTAAACACTTTGAACAGCTTTTGTTCGTGAGCTGTCGATTCGATAAATACCTGATAGGCTTTTTGCAAAGCCAAAGAATATTGATTTAGTCTCTCTTCTTCGCTCAAGTCAGGAGAATTATCATCAATTTCCTGCATATATTGAGAAAACTTTTTCAGAATATGTAAACGATTTACATTCACAACTTCTAAATCGTAAGGCATATTAAAGAATTGAAAAAATTCTTCTGCGTCTACGAGCTTCTTGAATTCATCAATTGTTCCAGTCATTTCGCATTCTCCAATTGTTTCAGATGTTGCTTAAGTTCATCTAACTGGCGATAGATTTCATAAGTTGCGGCGGCAACATCCATAAGTTGGTTGTAATCTGTTGGCAGACCTTCAGCTAAATCATGCAGATCCATTTTCATTTGACCTGCTTTGCTGTTCAGCCGTCTGATTTGTCCTTGTAGTTCCTCAATACTCGTTTCTTCTGCTTGCACAATCAGCCACTCCTTTTTCAGTGCTGTTAGCGGTAGCGGGGCGTTTAGCCCGTGCTGAGTGCTGAGTTATGAGTTATAAGTTATGAGTTATGAATCCTGAATTAGAAGTTATGAGTTATGAGTTAGAAGTTATGAATTATATAATTTTCAATTTCTAATTCTTCACTATTTACTCTTAACTCTTAACTCTTAACTCAGCACTCAGCACTCAGCACTCAGCACTCTTAAAGTTTGCCAACTTCAGGAAAGCGCTTCGCCAAATCAAGACCTTTTTTGACGTAGTTTTCTCCCTCTTCTGCTAATTTCTCTAGCGAGTCAAAGCCAAACCGATGAGCATCTCGCAAGGTTTTCACAGTTAGTAAAAGACGACCAGAAAAAACTAGCGCCCAGCCAAATCCTTCATGGCTCAAATCAACTACAACCTGGGATATCAAACCTGTTTCTTGCTCAATCCCAGCCGCTACAGCTCGAAAAAATGCCATAATTCGGGCTTGAGTTACTGCATCAACTTCGCCCTCAACGGAGATTTCCCGTTTCTTTTGTTTGGTAACAATAAAGGGTTTGAGAATCAACTCATCCGACCAAGTACGATAAACTCCATAACTGTCTTGACCACGGATTTGTTTGATTAATACCTTAAGAAAAGGTGAGTTCAAGACTTCAGTTGTAGCGGTTCCGTTAACACTATTATTTGCGGTCATACTGTTGCTTCGTCTTCGATTTCATCAGCAAAGTTTGTGGTTTTTGGCTGTAAAGCTTTACGCAACCAAGGTGGAGGATTACCTTTGAGGGTTTTCACTAGCTTATTTAGCACTTCACTAATTTCTTCTTCTTCCGATCGCGCCTTCACTGGGGTGACACCTTTCTTGATTAACCGAGCGGCGGCACTACCACCAATTGCTGTTACGTAAATAATCGTACAGTCGCCTATTGCCTCAAGTTTTGGGGTGATTTTATCTTCATTCCCATCTTCTTTGAGTTCGCCTTCAAAAGTGAGGGTTTCTACGAAGTGATATCCCTCATCGGTAATTTCGTAAACATCAATCATTTTTGCCCATCCGAAGTGGGCATTAATATGAACTCGGTCACTCGTCGTGAAGGCTATTTTCATTGTAATTCTCCTCTCTAAAGTTTTGAATTTTGAAGCAATACGGTTCAGTTAGTAATATTTAGCCTCGAAATATCCCCCCACCCTTAAAAAGCTACCGTGTACACACAAGTCTTTTAGAGTGGAGCCGCTCCACAGACTTTTAATCTCCACCACCCCTCTTGAAAAGCAAAGCTGTTTTATTTCCTCAATGGCTCAAAAAAGACTTGTGTTGTGAACGAAAGTCCTTGTGTTCTGAACGAAAGTCCTCGTGTTCTGAACGAAAGCCCTCGTGTTCTGAACGAAAGCCCTCGTGTTCTGAACGAAAGTCCTCGTGTTCTGA
>NZ_JAVRCE010000056.1:0-5585 GCF_034530915.1 Nostoc sp. DedQUE09 | reverse complement strand
TTCTGAACGAAAGCCCTCGTGTTCTGAACGAAAGTCCTCGTGTTCTGAACGAAAGTCCTCGTGTTCTGAGCGAAAGCCCTCGTGTGTACACCGTAGCCTTAAAAAGGGGGGGCTAATTTAAGGCTGGCTCTATTCCTCCTTAAAAAGGAGGGTTAGAGAGGATCAACTCTTAACTGAACTGTTTTGAATTTCAAGTGTGAATTCAAAACTCTGCGCTCACAGTTCCGAATTCTTGGAACTGTTTAACTCTCGCTTCTTCTGCCTCTAAAAACAGGTTGCCTATGCCAAACAAAAGTTCCATCGTGCCTCGATAGCCAACTTTGGTAAATTGACCATTACCTAAGCGGTCATAAATGGGCAGTCCTAGACGATAAAGAGGAATCGAGAGGCGTTTTGCGATCGCACCCACATTGGAGTTACCAATCAGCAAATCAGAACCACCTGCTAAACTCTCAAAGTCTTCTAAGTCGCCGATGGTGATGCTTTTAACTGGGAGTTTTTCTAAGAGAGGCGATCGCGTGGTTGTCACCACTGCATGAATTTGCGCTCCCATCGATTGCAAGAAATGCACCGTTGACCACAACAAATCTGGTTCCAGTGCTAAGGAAACTCGTTTTGCACCGAAGTAAAAGTGGGTGTCCAGCATCGCATCTTGCAACTGACGACGTTGGCGGCGGTATTTTTCGGGTACGCTATTACCGCTCAGAATCGCCAATGCTTGGATAAACTCATCTACTGGTTCTAATCCTGTCAGTTCGCCAAACACCTCATAAGGTGTGCCAAAGCGCTCTTCCAGAATTTTGGCAGCACCCCGCATACTTTCACCCAATGCCAGGGTAAAAGCAGAACTACCTACTTCTCGTAGCTGTTTTAAGGTAGTCCCACTGACTGTAACCGCACTATAATTATCCTCTAAATGTCCATCTAGAGAAGCGCCAAGGTCAGGTACAAAGATCGGCACTAGTCCAAAGGATGTGATTATCTCTTTGATTTCCTGTACATCCCCAGGCGTGAAGGCAGAACCCGCCAAAACTGTGACTTGTTCAGTTCTGAGTCCACCCGCGCGAGGAATTTCCTTAACTATGCTTTCGACAGCAACAGCAAAGCCATCTTGCAACGCACCTTTAAAATCTGGGGTAGGTGCAAAAACGATCGCTAAATTATTCAATTCGGGATGGCGATCGCGGATTTCCTTCAGAAAACCTTCAATGTCATCGCCTCTAGTTTCCGTTAACCCAGTACTACATAAACCAATAATTTCTGGGTTAGCCTTTTCCACCAGAGTGAGAATTGCTTGCTCCACATTCTCTTCACCACCCAAGATTGTAGTGACTTCCGTCATCGCTGTGGTAGCTAGGGGAATCGCTTCCCGGAAATGCCGCACTAGCACAACTTTGGCGAAAGCAGTACAACCTTGAGAACCGTGGAATAAGGGCATTGTCCCTTTCAATCCCAAAAAGGCTAAGGTTGCGCCCAAAGCTTGACTTTGCTTGAGGGGATTAACTGTCAGTGCTTTGTTAGAAGCGGTAACGATCGCCATTAAACTACCTCCTCCAGGGCGGACTTTCTCGTTCCCTGGCTCCGCCGGGGAATGCTGACAATGAGGCTCTGCCTCATCTGTATAAAGAAGGCAGAGCCTTCAGGAATGCGTTCCCAGCCTGAGTCTGGGAACGAGGATATAGCCGCCATTAAACTTCCTCCTCTTCTTCCCAAGGAGCGGGTTTGCGTATTTGTTCCCAAATCGGGCTATATAGAGCTTCGTACAGTTCCCGCGCCATCTCAATCATTCCCACATAACCTGCATAAGGATGGTGGCGTTCTTGGTTGATATCAAGGAAAGGAATCCGAGCTTTCAAAGCTGTGTATTGGTTACGTCCACCAGCAATCAGCATATCTGCGCGAGTGTCTTTAACCAGTTGTAGCAATTCTTGAGCGTTGCCTTTCTCCAGCATGATGCCATCGTTGCCAATCAACTTCTTGATTTTGGCTTTATCTTCTTCAGTACTTTTCCGAGTACTGGTAGCAACAACTTCAATGCCTAAGTCTCTAGCAGCCGAGATAATCGACCAACTCTTGACACCACCAGTATATAAAACAACCCGCTTACCTTTTAGCCGAGCGCGATAAGGAGCCAATGCCAAATCTAAAGCAGCCGTTTCTTCTGCAATTAGCTTTTCTGTCCGCTCCTGTAAATCAGCGTCGCCTAATTTAGCGGCGATATTTCGCAGACAGCGATTCATATCATCGATGCCGTAGA
Source organism: Nostoc sp. DedQUE09 (assembly GCF_034530915.1). Taxonomy (NCBI): domain Bacteria; kingdom Bacillati; phylum Cyanobacteriota; class Cyanophyceae; order Nostocales; family Nostocaceae; genus Nostoc; species Nostoc sp. DedQUE09. The sequence continues at coordinate 3,328 of NZ_JAVRCE010000056.1, read as the reverse complement.
AAGACTCTTCAATGTAAGGGATGTTGTAACGCTCCTCCATCTTTCTCGCCATATTGAGCAGCGCTCGCGAGCAGATCATGACGTTGAGCTTGGCGCGGTGGGCATAGCGAATTTCATTGTAGCGAGCATCGCCCGTAATTTTAGACAGAATACGGATGCCTAATTTTTCTAACAGTGGTGTTACTCCCCACATTTCCCCGGCGATGTTGTATTCGCCGATTAAGTTTATATCATAGGGCGTTGTATGTTCCGGTTCTGCTGTTCCGACAACATATTCTAATAAAGATTCACCACCAAAACGGTTGCCGAGATTTTTACTGCCGATGAATCCTGGGGCAATGACGGGAACAACAGGAATACCAATTTTCTCAGCCGCAGCTTTGCAGACAGCATCCATATCATCGCCAATTAAGGCTGTAACGCAAGTGGCGTAAACAAATACTGCTGCTGGTTGGTAGCGTTCGTGAAGTTCCAGAATTGCTTTGTAGAGTTTCTTTTCGCCACCGAAGATGACATCATTTTCACCCAAGTCAGTGGTAAAGCCCATTTTGTAGAGTTGAGGGCCAGACGAAAGACTACCACGACTGCCCCAGGAATTACCAGCACAGGCGATCGGCCCGTGGACTAAATGAGCAGCATCTGCGATCGGCACTAGAGCAATCATTGCACCATCAAAGGCGCAGCCCCCTTGAGCCGCGCCAGGTTGTGCCTGTTGAGCGCATGACTTATTTTTCTTTTCTGCTTGTTTGTGCTGATTATGTTCGCATCCTGTCTCAGTCAGCAGCTCGTTGATTTTGCCTTGGGTGCTTTTCATCTCTCTTCTCTTAATTGTTAATTGTCCTTTGTCATTTGTCATTTGTCCTTTGAATAGCTAACAACTAATGACCAATGACTATTGTACAGACGCGATTAATCGCGTCTCTACCAATGACTAACAAATGTATTTTGTGACATCTTCTCCACATACATCGGTCAGGTAAGATAGAGCGCGGAAACGCAATCCTACAAATTCGTCATATAAAGGATTGAGTTTACATAGTGGTGGAATATCAATACACTTCCCAAATAATTTAATTTGTCGCTCAAAGGGACAACAACAAGGAATTGTTTGGCAAATTAGATGAGCGATGCGATTATTTTTAACCTGAATTCCATCCACTACACGGCGCAACGGATTAAGAAGATTGTTGAACCATCCTCGTTTTTTCTGGTTAGGTGGATGGTAATTAGGATGAGGATGAGTGTGAGTATGTTCGTGAGTGTGATTGATGGTTTCCATTTATCAATTCCTTGGGTAAATGCTATTAAGAAAAAGGGGGGAATAATCCATAATTACGAATTACGTTAGCGAAGCGGTAGCGAGTCTCCGAGCGTCATTACGAATTACGAATTATTCCCCGCCCTTAATTAACACGTTGTGTTTCTACGCAATTTCTAACGAATCAAGTCGTAGGAAATATCTGTCTTAGAAGGAATGTTGGTGTTGCGATCGATTTCTTCAAACAGGGTGTTTACAGTCCAGTTGAGGAGGTTGATCACGCCTTGATAACCAATGGTGGCATAGCGGTGTAGGTGGTGGCGATCCATGATGGGGTAGCCGATTCTCACGAGGGGAATCTTGGTGTCGCGCCACAGGTACTTACCGTAGGTGTTACCAACTAAGAAATCTACTGGTTCGGTGAACAACAATGAACGCATGTGCCACAAGTCCTTACCAGGCCAAACAGTTGCATGTTGACCGAAGGGGCTAGAAGCAAGCAATTCTTTGATTTCTGCTTCAAATACTTCGTTGCTGTTGTGAACCAAGATATGCACAGGTTCAGCACCCATTTCTAGCATAAAGCCAACTACGCTGTATACTAAATCTGGTTCGCCGTAGATAGCGAAGCGCTTGCCGTGAATCCATGAGTGGGAGTCAGTCATGGCATCAACTGCCTGACCGCGTTCAATTTCCAATTGTTCGGGAATGGGGATACCGCTCAATTCGCTGAGTTTCATCAAGAATTCATCAGTACCCTTAATGCCCCAAGGACGGGAAACTGAGGTTGGTTGCTTCCATTCTTTCTCGATGTACTCGCGGGTTTTGGGGGTAGAGTGTGCTTGCAGAGCGATCGTAGCTTTCGCATTGATTGAATCTGCTGCATCTTCTAGCTTTGTTCCACCTGGGTACATATCGAATTCACCTGTGTTTGGTGAATCCAGATAGTCGCTGTTGTCGGCTAGAATTGTGTAGTCAAAGCCGAACAAAGAAGCAATCCGCTTGATTTCGCGGTTGTTGCCTACATAGGTGTCAAAACCTGGGATGATGTTGATTTTACCATTGCTGGTTTCTTTCTTATGACCTGCGGTCAAGTTAGAAAGAATTCCCTTCATCATGTTGTCGTAACCAGTGATGTGAGAACCAACAAAGCTAGGGGTGTGAGCGTAAGGTACTGGGAAATCTTGAGGAACTGAACCAGCATTCTTAGCGTTGTTGATGAAGGCTTGTAAGTCATCACCAATTACTTCTGCCATACAGGTGGTGCAGACAGCGATCATCTTGGGCTTGTAGAGTTGGTAAGAGTTCGCCAAGCCGTCGATCATGTTTTGCAGACCACCAAATACGGCTGCATCTTCAGTCATTGAAGAAGATACACCAGAGAATGGTTCTTTGTAGTGACGGGTTAAGTGGGTGCGGAAGTAAGCAACGCAACCTTGAGAACCTTGAACGAAAGGTAGAGTACCTTCAAAACCAACAGCAGCAAAAATTGCTCCTAGTGGTTGGCAGCCTTTAGCAGGGTTAACGGTTAAAGCTTCACGAGCGAAGTTCTTTTCACGATAATCCCAACCCTTTGTCCACTCTGCAACCCGTTGTACTTCTTCGGCTTCATGACCGTTTTCAAACTGCTTTTTGTTTTCAAATAGCTGTTGGTACTCAGGCTGGTGGAATAACTCGACGTGATCTTGAATTTTTTCTGGATTCTGAGGCATTTCTTCTGGACTCCAAGCTTACTGAATTCTTTACTAATTGAGGTGCGAGTGGGGAGTAGGGAGTGGGAATATGATTCAAAATTCAAAATGCAAAAATCAAAAGAAATTTTAATCTTTCAATTTTGAATTTTGGATTCCCAACTCCCCCCTGGGGTTTTAGCCCCAGGTTATCCTTACTTATCGCTCTCTCCCATTTCCCTAGACGGCAGCCTTAGCCTTAGCTTCAGCCTTCTTAGCCTGAGCTTTTTCATTCCAAGGAGCGCCAATTAATGACCAGGTTGGGCTGTTAAGTGCCAAGTCCATATCACGAGCGAAGATGGCGAAGCCGTCATAACCGTGATAAGGGCCGGAGTAATCC
>NZ_JAVRCE010000055.1:0-54172 GCF_034530915.1 Nostoc sp. DedQUE09 | reverse complement strand
TGCTGGCAAAAGAGGACTGGTTATTGGGATGGAGAAATTTGAGAACCAACTCAAACTTTCTATTTTGAGAGGGTTCGCACTCAACATCCTGCGTCGCAATGGTTATCATTCCATCACAATTGCACAAAGATTTCTCTCTAATGATATTGACAAACTTCTTTTCCTTATGGAATGAAACAGCCCTGGAGCGGGGAGGGGTTGGGGGTGGGGTGCAATGACAGTGGGAATCATAAATAATTACCCGGACTTGATATTAAAACCTGCTTTTGCAGGTTTTGCCTGTGTGCAAGCAAGATTAACTGCAATTTATAATCGCCACTTTTTTCATTACAAATTACAAACTACGAATTAATAATGCAATTTGATACCCAACTGCTACCACGCATTAATGCCACAGCCAAAAGAGAAAATGGTAAACAATATTATGTAGATGCCAACGGAAATCGCTTTCCCAGTGTTACTACAATACTTAATGCCACCAAATCACAAGCAGACAGAGACAGATTATTAAACTGGAAAGCGCGTGTTGGCACAGAAGAAGCTACCCGCATTACTACAACTGCTAGCCGTCGGGGAACCCAAACACACAAACAAATTGAGCGCTACCTTCTTGGACAAAACCCTGTTTGTCCCGAAGCAAGTCGCCCTTATTGGGAGAGTATCCAGCCAGTTTTAGAACAAATCGACACAGTTAGACTTGTAGAAGGCTCTGTTTTTCATCATAATTTGGGTTATTCTGGCAAAGTTGATTGTATTGCCAGCTATCAAGGTATTCCTTGTATTTGTGAGTGGAAAACAGCAGACAAACCCAAAGGTTCAATTGAGCATTTATATGAACATCCACTACAACTTACGGCATACATAGGAGCAGCTAACGAATATTATCAAGATTATGGCATTCAACTAAAGCACGCTCTCTTGGTAGTAGCAATTCCAGAAATGCCAGCAGAAGTATTTTGGTTTGAATCAGCAGTTATTAAAGATTACTGGGAGCAGTGGGAAAAAAGAGTTGCCCAGTTTTGGGAACGCAGAAGTATTTGGGGTTAATCAGTAGGATTACATAATTACCGGGCGTTAACCTTGTAATGGCAAGACAGTAATTAACCCAGAAAATCTTACAAAATCACCTATGTTGTGAGTGAGTAATTGAGGAATGCCATAAACTAGCATCGTGGCGACAATATTTGCATCATGAACTTGCTTACCACCGCTAGGAATTTCCTCCATGAGTGTCAGTAGCCTTTCCGTCACATGAGAATTATCTTCAATCAAGCGAAAATAACTAGCAAAATATCGTACATCTGCCACTAAAGATGTAATAGGAATATTCCCAGTTAAGTCACCTCGTCTTGTCATTGCTGCCAAATACTCTCTCAAAGTTTGGCGACTAATCCATAAATCAATACCTTGTTCTGTAAGCGCTTGCAGTCGTTCTGTCGCTTGTACATGAAATGGCGACAAGGCTAGATTTGCATAAACTAAAATATTCGTATCGATGAATACAGGGTTATTAGTCGTTTCCATAAAGGTCTTCTCTGCGGAAAGTTAAACTTTCCGAGACTAATCCTACAGGATACGCGGAAAATTTGAGAGGCGCTTTCTTTTCTTTCTTCTCCGTTTCCTCAGTCAAAAGCTTTTCATCAATCACTATTACCACCTGATGTTCACCCTCTGGAATATCCAATGGTAACTGCGCTGTAATTTTACCATCTTTGGTAACTGTGGCAATTGTTTCTATACTTTTCATCTCATTTATCCTTAATCAATCCATTACAGCTAACACAGCTTTCGGCAATAACTTATCTTTAAACCAAACAATTCTGGCGGGGACATCATTTAATTTTACTCCCGCCTTTTCTAAATTAAGTCGCTCGGAAATTGCTAAAATTAAGTCATCACGTCCAGCCCGTCGCACTTGAGAAAACTTCTTTTGTAAATATTCTGGTCGCCAATAACCAACAATTTCTAATAAGAAGGTGCGTCCATCAGCATGAACTAAGCGAAAATCGGGAATCATCACACTACCGGGAATCGGTATCAAATCAACTTCTCGCTCTAACGCCCAACCACTTTTCAACGCATCCCACTTATCTGCAAAGGATGCTTCTAACATACTATCGTAGGGCTTTCCTGGTGGATAATGGGATACCAAACCACATTCAGAATTGAGAGTAAAACGTCCAGTTTTCCAAGTATTTGTATAGGCATCACGAGTTTGGAGAATGGAAGAAAGACTCCATTTAGTAACGTGAAGTAAAGCCGGAATAAGTTTAGCGATCGCTAACCCATATCGCGTACTAGGATTAAATAAACTTGTCGGGCCATCAATGGTAATTGTAAACCCGTGGTCAGCATCGCCCTCAATATAAGCCATCAATTGAAACAACTTTAAATAGCGAAATAATAGCTTATATTCGCCCGGAACATTTCGGTGAGCATTTAACACCAGTTGACTGGCCTTATAAAATACACCCTGCACCTGAGATAAATTATATCGATTTAACAAATCTGGTGCTGTTGGTGCATCAAAAACAGTCAAAATCTTATTTTCAGATAAATCAGCATAGAGTCCATTACGAACCTGTTCTAATAAAACTTCCCGTTCAAGTTCTTGAGTTAATTCATCAGCAATTTTACTCAGAGTTACTTGTGTAGATTCTCGACTAGAAACTGATTTTGCAGCTAATGAAAACACCCGTTCTCTTAACATCTGTGGTTCTAAAGGACTAACTACCTCAAAAGTGCAAAAACTGCTTTTAAGAATATAAGCTAATCCCCGCTTCACCCGATAATCTGTAGAATCTCCTTCAAAATCAGTCAGTTGTCGCTCAAGTACACCTTGAGTCTTCCCCACTGCTGATTGAAAATAATTAATTAACTCAATCGCCAACTCCGAAGTTTTTTGATCAATCTTCAGTCTCTTCGGAATGATCTCCTCTCCGTTTTGGCGATGCATCAGTAAATCTGTCGGTAACATCTGCTGAATTCTGGATTTTAGATACTTCGACTACTTCGACTACTTCGACTACTTCGACTTCGCTCAGTACAAGTTCGCTCAGTACAAGTTCGCTCAGTACAAGTTTTGGATTTTGGACTGAATAATTAATTTCTAACTGTTCCGCAGCCTTCAAACTCCGTTCCTTCCCACTCCCATACACAACCTGTAACTTCCCTTTCCTCCCTTGTTCTCCCCCTGCTCTTTTTTCCCCTCTTCGCCTAGCTGAAGTCCCCTCCTCACTCGTATCCTCCGCTACCACCTCATACAAAATCGCCTGTTTATTCTCAATATTCCCCTTCCGTAAAACCCTACCCAATCGCTGAGTATACTCCCTAGCCGAACCAGTTCCCGATAAAATAATTGCAACAGTTGCCGCCGGCACATCAACCCCTTCATTCAACACATGAGAAGCAACCAAAGTATTATATTTACCCTCCCGAAACTTTGTTAATATCTCATGGCGTTCCTTTACAGGAGTTTGATGAGTAATTGCCGGAATTAATAACTCTTGAGAAATGCGATAAACCGTCGCATTATCAGCAGTAAAAATCAAAATTCTTGCCGGATAATGTTCTGCCAATAAATCAATCAAAATTCGCAACTTCCCATCAGTACCTAAAGCGATATCTTTCGCTTCTCGATGCGCTAACATCGCTCTACGTCCAGATTGCGATCGCGCACTCATTTGCACAAACATTTGCCAACCCTGAAGGCTTCCCAAAGAAATCTTTGATTGCTTTAAAAAGTCATTGCGAGTTTGAATTAGTTGATTGTATCTTTCTCGCTCAAGTTGCGATAACTTTACTTTAATTTGGACAATTTCATGTTCTGCTAACGCCTTCCCCGCCAAATCCTCGGCGCGTTTGCGATATACTTCTTGACCAATGAGGATATTTAACTCAGCGTGTTTACCATCGGTACGTTCTGGTGTCGCTGAGAGTCCAAGACGATAAGGTGCGATCGCATATTCAGCAATCACTCGATTAAAATCTGTCGGTAAATGATGACATTCATCAAAAACAATTAACGCATATTGATTTCCCAACGTCTCAGCGTGAATTGCTGCACTATCATAAGTTGCAACTAGGATAGCTGTTCTATCCCGCGAACCACCACCCAGCAATCCCACCTCAGCATCAGGGAAAGCCGCTACTAGGTGTGCATACCACTGATGCATTAAATCCAAAGTTGGCACCACAATTAGCGTTGTGCGCGGCGTTGATTGCATTGCCATTTGCGCCAAATAAGTCTTACCTGCCGCTGTAGGAAGCACAACCACCCCTTGTCTACCCGCCAGTTTCCAAGCGGCTAGCGCCTCAGTTTGGTGGGGATAGGGTTCCATTTCCAGAGTGGGAACCAAATCTACGGGATAAAATTGCTTGGCCTCATCGATAAAATTCACATCTTCCGCTTGTAGTGCTTCCACTAGCGATCGGTATCTAATTGCGGGAATGCGGAATTTTTCAACTCTATCATCCCATGTAGCGTAGTCCATCCAACCTTTCCCACGTGGTGGTGGATGCAAAATTAATGTGCCACGATCAAAATTTAGTGTGGGGGTACGAGCCATGAGTATTGGGCATTGGGGATTGGGCATGGGGGATTGGGCATTGGGCATTGGGCATTTGGCATTGGTAATTTTTCCATTCGCCATGCCCCATGCGCTATGCCCCATTCCCTAGTCTATTGATTACTAATAACGCAAAAAGTGCATGATTCATCCAAGTAACTCCAACAAAATCCAACTAGATACGCTTATTAGTCATGAAATGTCTGATTGGCAAACCAATAAAAACCTTTACCATATTGTCGGTTTTACAGAGCTTTCAACTCGTATCAGTAGCTTGGCACAATTAAACCGAACTATACAAAGTTTTGTATGGGTAAAGGGAAAAGGTTAAAGGGTAAAGGTTTTTCCCTTTTACCCTTAACCTTTACCCTTCTTAATTTAGTTGTGTTTTTTAGCACATACTTACTTATTTCCTGCAAAATTAGTCGAGTGATTAAATATAATATTAGGTAGTATTCAGGTTTGTGAAACAATTTATCAGCTTTTAAAGAATAAATATTTATTGGAAAAACGAGGTTCAATTCAGGTTAAAGGGAAAAGACAAATGATGACTTGTATACTAAATAAAATTAATTAAAAAATTTAAGAGTTTTCTCCTATTGGACAGAGATTAAAAAATAAAACGTATATAATTAGAGCGAGGCTTATCAAGTTATTTAACCTTTGTTAAAATTGAGTTTTACTACTTTAGATAGATTAACCGCAATTAACTGCTTAGATAGATATTTTTCGGATGCATAATAAATGTTGAGCGATGTCTACGACGGGCTACGCCAACGCATTGTCTAGCTGATTTTGGGAATAATCTTTTAGCTAGCTGCATAAAAGGAGAAGCCACATTGAAAGGAATACGTTTCCTTCTAGCGCCCTATGCTGTAACCTTATTGGCTGTTGGTAGCGCACTGCTACTAACACTATTGCTACAGCCACTACTGAAACCAACTATTTTCCTACTGTTTTTTGCTGCCGTGGCGCTTAGTACCTGGTATGGCGGCATGAAAGCAGGGTTACTGGCTACTGCTTTGTCTACTTTAGCCGTTAGCTACTTTTTTTTAGAGCCTGTGTTTTCGCTCCTTGTTACGAATGTAGAGAGCATAGCGTGGTTAGGCTTGTCTGTTTTTGTAACAATACTTATTAGCTTGCTCAACTCAGAGTTAGGCACTGTGAAACAACATCTGCAAACGAGTTTGCAGAAGCTAGAGGCGAGCGAAGGAAGATTTAAAAGATTGGTAGAGTCCAACATTATTGGGGTAATTGTAGCCAATATGGACGGGGCGATCGCAGAGGCTAATGATGCTTTTTTACGAATGGTAGGTTATTCGCAGGAGGATTTGCTAGCAGGGCTTCGATGGCGCGACATGATACCACCAGAATATATTGAAATTAATAATAGTGCGATCGCAGAACTCGCAACGAAAGGCGTGTGTCAGCCCTTTGAGAACGAATACATCGGCAAAGATCGTAGCCGTGTTCCTATTCTGTTAGGTTCTGCTTTGTTAGAAAATAACCAAAATGATATTATTTCTTTTGTGATTGATTTAAGCAAACGCAAACAAGCAGAACTTGCCCTTTCCAAAAGCGAAGAACGCTACCGCACTTTTTTAGAGCAGAGTTCAGAAGGTATCTGGTGTATGGAATTGGAAATACCAATTTCACCAGATTGTTCAGAAGAGGAGCAAATTCAACATTTTTATCAATATGGTTACTTAGCAGAATGCAACAATGTTATGGCGCAGATGTATGGCTGTTCTCATGCCGAAGAAATTATCGGCGCCAGACTAGGAGACTTTGTTGTTGCCTCCGATCCACATAATATTGAATATCTGCGTAACTTTATACGTTTTAACTACCGACTAATCGATGCTGAGTCCCATGAAATAGATAAGCAAAGTAATTCCAAATATTTTTTGAATAATCTGGTGGGAATTGTCGAAAATGGGCTTTTAGTCAGAGCGTGGGGAACTCAACGCGACATCACAGAATACAAAAGAGCAGAAGTAGCACTCCGTCAACGAGAAGATCAACTCCGCCTAATTACAAACGCTGTGCCCGTCCAGATTTCCTATGTTGATGGTGAGCAGCGTTATCGCTTTAATAACAAAGGATATGAAGACTGGTTTGGAATTCCTACTTCCGAAATTTATGGTAAACACATTAAAGAAGTTTTAGGAGAATCAGTTTATCAGTCAATTCTTCCTTATATAGAAACGGTACTTTCAGGAGAACAAGTAACTTACGAAACCCAATTACCTAATAAAGATGGCACAAACCATTATGTGAATGTCACTTACGTTCCTCAATTCAGTCAGCAGGAAAAAGTTGCAGGATTTGTTGCTCTAATCACAGATATTACACTTCACAAGTTAGCAGAAGCAGCTCTCAAACAAAGCGAGAAACGGTTAAAGACACTCACCGAAAAAGTTCGCATAATTCCTTGGGAGGTAAATGCCATTACCGGAAATTTTACTTATGTAGGACCGCAAACCGTTGAGATTATTGGCTATCCATTGTCAGACTGGTACACCGATGATTTCTGGGCAAAACACATGCATCCAGAAGATCGGGAGTGGGCTATCCAGTATTGCCAAGAATCTTCTCTATCACTGAATAATTATGAATTTGAATATAGAATGTTGGCTGCTGATGGCAGAGTTGTCTGGCTATATGACATTGTGAATGTGGTGCGGGATGAAAATGGCCCGCAGCTACTACATGGATTCATGATTGATATTAGCGATCGCAAGCAAGCAGAGCAAGAACGCGAACAACTGCTTAAACGCGAACAAGCAGCACGCGCCGATGCCGAAACTGCCAACCGCATGAAGGATGAGTTTCTCGCCACACTTTCCCACGAACTCCGTACACCTCTCAACGCTATACTAGGCTGGACGCAGCTACTTAGAACTCGCAAATTTGATCAGGCTACTACTGTTCGGGCACTAGAGACAATTGAACGTAATACTAGATCCCTGACGCAACTGATTGAAGATGTTCTCGATGTGTCACGAGTTATTAGAGGCACACTTCATTTAAATATGGATCGGGTAGAACTTGTACCACTTGTAGAAGCGGCAATCGATACTGTGTACCCAGCAGCCCAGGCTAAAGAGATTAATATTAAGTGTAGATTCGACCCAAAAGTAGAGGTAGTTGTGGGCGATGCCAACCGTTTGCAACAGGTTGTGTGGAATTTGCTCTCCAACGCCGTCAAGTTTACACCCAAGGGCGGTGGAGTTGATGTGCAATTGGAGCGCATTGCATCTTACGTGCAAATTCGGGTGAGTGATACGGGAGTGGGAATTGCTCCCGAATTCCTACCCCATGTATTTGAACGCTTTCGTCAAGCTGACAGTTCCAGCACGCGATCGCATGGCGGATTAGGATTAGGGTTAGCGATCGTTCGTCACTTGGTAGAACTACACGGTGGCACAGTCTCGGCCGAAAGTCCAGGAATTGGACAGGGAGCGACATTCGTTGTCAGTCTGCCAATGAAAGCTATTTAGGATAGAGGCAGGGGGCAGAGGGGAAAAACTTACTGCAACCGGACATGATATAAGTTCTCTGTCCTGCTTCTAAGCTGAACGCTAGAGAGTTCAGCCTTCACATCCTCGATGACATTAAATTTGGGACTACGACAAATCAAAAGTCATATCATGTTCGCTTGATTACTTACTAAACCCGAAGAACCCCACCCCGCCAAAGCTACGCTTCGTCTCCCCTCCCGAAGAGCGGGGAGGGGATTAAGGGGAGCCAGTGCGGTCTTGGGGTCTCCCCAAGTGGAGCATCTGGCGTGTGGGGTGCAATGACTGTGGAAATCATAACTAATTAGGCGGACATGATATCACTAGACTTCTTGGCATTTGTCGGGGTAAAGGGGAAGGTGGGGCCCCCTCTGGGGATAAGGGTAAAAAAACTCAAAATCCTTTCCCTTTAACATGAGTCCCTTTTCCCTAAGAGTGCAAAAATATATTTTTGCAAGAGGTCTACTGTACACTCTCTCACCCAATAATTAATTTGCTCAAACTATATTTGAGTGAAGCGATCTATTAAGTCCAATAAAGAATTTCAGCATTTGGAAAGCGTTTACTAATCTCACTCTCAAAAAAGCTACGTAACGCCTTCATTGTGTCTTTCTCATAAACGTACTTCGTCCCGCCAAACTTATTACGCTTGACACTGCGTTTTGCCTCATCCATCTCTAATTTTGATTGCGGATACCAAGTTTGTAACACTTCTTTTGACCCTGGTGTGAACCGATGCGAGATTAACTCAAAGGTAAGGTTACAGTCAAAATCCAGTGCCTCGTTTATCTGGTCAAATAAACGACTATAGTGCATTTGCCAATCATCTATCGGCATAATTGGCGCGATCACCAAGCCTACTGGATAACCGCCACCGCCACGCTCTTGTGATAACGCCAACCGTCGCAACGCATTCAGTCTGGATGCTACGGATGCCGTGCCACCTTCAAACTTACCAGAAATCGGTGCAGCATTAACGCTCATCCGACAGCGAGTATTCCCATTATGTGGTAAGTCGAGTAATCCATCCACAGCATCAAACTTCGACACCCAACGTAGATGTGCATTGGGACGAGTGCCAAAGTAACGGATACATTCAGCAAGACTTCCAGTTAAATGCTCGATACCCAATGGGTCTGTGTAACAGCTAACTTCAAAACTTGTGGTTTTCCCCTGTTGCTCGTAGTTAGCTAAGTTCTCTAATATCTGCGGTAAGTTGGCAAAAGCCCGAATGACAGGTGGTCCCGACAAGCTACCCGCTAGGTAGCAGTATTGACAGTGAGCCGGACAACCTTCGGCAAGGTGAAACTGCCAATCCGCAGAAGGTGGAATCGGACTCAGTTTAAAAGAACTGGGTGGTGCAGTAACCACAGCTAAGGTACGCTTGGCGATGTTGTAAGTATCCCGCTCAGATTCACCGCGCAGTCCCTTCAGGCGGTTTTGTGATAGTTCTTCTATTGGTAAGTTGAGTGACTGCACACGTTTAAGAATCTGCTGCCCCCAATCCTCATCTAAGGCAGCAGGTGTAAACAGTACCCGTTCAGGTATCCACAACCTTGGCGATCTTGTTTGTGTATCTGATACTGAAACTTGGTCTGTAATGGTATTCAGCAATATCTTTCTCCGTTATTTAGTTTGCTGACTTCTGCAATTAATTTTCCAGGACTTGCTTAATTCGTCGTTCTAACAAATCGAGATCCAAACTGCCTTCATCACGGTTAATTCGGCGCACAGTGGAATTAACATTAGCTAAATTAACCAATAAATCTTGAAGAATTTCCTGTTGCTGACGGGCTTGAGTAACTTCGCGTGGTTCCTGTACCAAATCACGTATGATGGTATCTTCAGCGCGAGAGGCGATAATTGGATCGTTTTGCCCTTGAATGTGAACAAAGGTTCGTCGGCCTGGGCCTCGCTCCTCTTCTATTGGTATAACTGCTGTCACTTGATCAGAACGCACATATTTGCCAAATCCCAAATGGACTAGCTCTGATGAGAGTATTTTCATATAATTGAAGCGTTATTTTTATGTCTTACTTATATTGTAAAATCTAGAAAAGTGACTTAAAGCCATAGAGCATACGGGTTATACCCAATTCAAGGTAGTAGTTTCCTTTCCCAATTTAATGTCCTCATCTGCGATCGCTCTCAAAAGTATGATGACTTAAATTAGTCTTCTCAATCTAGTGACTTTATTTACAGCAAACTTTATTTTCCTACGTATTTCTTACATAGCCTCAAATTTTGGAATAGGCGATACCTACGGTAAGCTACGCTAACGCACTTCATAAAGCGATCGCAATTTGAGAATATCTTGCCATTCGAGATCGGTGAATGGTTGGGTAACTAGTTCTATACCAAAGTACTGTTTGGCTGTCTCTGTCAGTGTATCCACAATCTTTGCAATCCAGTCATCCTCTTTCTGTGTATTGCAAAGTGAGGTATTCCACGGAGCCGATTGTTCAAAGATTTCCTGAAATAAACCTTTGTCTGTAGACAAAATCATTGAGCCGTGTTGAAGAATGGTATTTCTTCCCTTGCGTTGGGCACTACCAATAAATTTACTTCCATCGGTAGTAACTAAGTCAGCTGCTGTTGCTGTGTTGAAGCAACTGGGATTGTGAATGTAACCTCGTCCAGCAGAACCATAATTTAACTCAATATTCAAGGTTTGCCAGCCTTGGATCAAAAAGTTACAGATTTTTTCATAAGTACCCCAGCTTTTTCCATTACTAGCTGAGGTAATCAGGGCGTAGCTTAAGTCTCCTTGGTGGAGAACAGCTCTACCTCCCGTTGGCCGACGAACTAGATTGAGTGGCTGTCCTTGGTAAATCAGATTATGCCACTCGGCAGGCCATTGTTTTTGCAGATGTCCCAAGGAAAGAGCATAAGGATACCAGGTATAAAAACGCAGGGTAGGCGGGTGCTGTCCCTTTTCACATTGGTTGAACAACCAAGCATCGATCGCCATTTGCACTCCCCCTGATGTCTGAAGCATTGGGATGAAACGCCAGGTGGATGGTGATTCGGTTGCTAGTTGTCTCATAGGTTTCAGACTATAGAAAGAAAATCAAATAATTGATGCGCCATTTCTAATTTAGAACAAGGTGCAATTTCTACCTGATTTCCTTGACTATCTAAAAATATTGCTTGATTATTATCGCTACCAAAACCACTATCAGGTTGATCGATGGGATTGGCAACAATGACATCGAGTTTTTTATTCTGTAATTTCTCTAATGCAGGTTTGACAATATCCCCAGTTTGTGCAGCAAAACCAATTAATTTTTGATGCGGCTGTTTGTGTTGTGCTAACTGGGCAACTATATCCGGTACTGGTTCCAGAGGTAAAGCTTGGGGGAGCGATCGCTTGGGCAATTTCTCTGTACTATAATCTCGTGGCTTCACATCGGCCACGGCTGCTGACATGACAATGATATCAGCGCTGGGTAAAGATTCCACCATGACGTGCTGCATTTCGTCTGCGCTAACAACAGGAATCGCTTGTACTCCCAGTGGTACATCCCAATTAGCTGGGCCATGTACCAGAGTGACATTTGCCCCTCGATGAAATGCGGCTTGCGCTAAAGCTAATCCCATTTTACCTGTGGAAGGATTACCAATAAACCTCACTGGATCGAAAAACTCTCGCGTTCCCCCAGCACTAACTAAGACTCGTTTACCTACTAAATCTCGTTTGCCTTGAGTGTGTAACAACGATTGGATGTGAGCGAATATTTCTGGAGGTTCTGCTAATCTACCAGCACCGATGCGATCGCACGCTAATAATCCTGATGCTGTATTCATCCCATGATATCGGCTATCTATCAATAACTGTTGCCAATTCCGTTGCACCGCTTGCTGTTCCCACATATCAGTATTCATTGCGGGTGCTAACAGCACGGGACAAGTAGAAGCCAGCACAGTATTTGTGAGTAAATTATCTGCCATCCCGTAGGCTAACTTTGCTAATGTATTAGCTGTCAAAGGGGCAATTACCATAATATCTGCCCATTCACCCAACTCAATATGCAACGGACGAGAGTGAGTTGGTTGCCAGAAATCATCATCTGTGTAGGCGGGATGACGAGATAGGGTTGATAAAGTCAGAGGCGTGATAAATTTTTGCGCCGAACGGGTAAGGATAACTCGGACTTCCACCCCAGTTTTAAACAGCGTCGAAACCAATTCACAGATTTTGTAGGCGGCGATACCGCCACCTACACCAATGAGAACCCTGTTCAATTTTGGATTAGTCATGGTAAAAAGTTAGGAGTGAGTCGTTCAAAAATTAGTACTAAATAGTTATAAATTCTAATTCTTAACTCCTAACTCCTAACTCTCAACTAAGCTTCATCGTAGGGTTCCAAGTCTAAGAGGTAGATATAGGGTTCAACTAACTCTGGACGCTGAAATGCGATCGCTCGCAATAGATGCCAATCGTTTAAACCCTCAAAAGCATTACTATAATTATCCAGTTCCAGACGTGTAGCTAGTTCTTCTACTTCTACTGCACTCATGGCAGCAATTTCTTTTTGGGAAATGCTTAGAGTTGTCATAATACTTGCCCCTCCCGTATGCAGCACTCGCCTTCAGCATGGGTTAAGTTGCGCTGAACGCAGCCACCCAATATATATTACTCATTAGAAGTCATTAAGTTCGTGAAAATTGTCAGAATTTGTACCAGAATTTATAAAAAATTCGTAATCCTGACTAAGCAATTGTATTTACAACGAAATTTCGTAGCACTTCTAACGTTTTTGGATCTATTTCATGCCCCATATCAAATTCGTGGTATTCTACTGCCACTCCTAGAGACTTTAGAGTTTCTCGTGCCTTCAAAGCAGCTTTCAGGGGCACAACTTCATCATATCTACCGTGAGTGATTAAAGTCGGCGGAATCCCACTTTTAGCTGCCGTTAGCGCGTCGGGATGTAAATACCCGCTCATGACAACTAAACCTGCTAAGGGTAATTTTGAACCGACATCTAAAGTCATTGCTCCGCCTTGAGAAAATCCACTCAAAATGGTACGTGACAAAGGTATGCCAGTGGTACTTTCTAAAGATTCCAAGAAATCTGTTAGCAGTTGCCGACTTTCTGCCAACCCTTGATACATATTTTCCACCCGCAGGTCATACCATGCCCTCCCTATAGGGGAATAGGGATAAGGATAAGGTGCATTGGGCAATACAAACTGGTAATCGGATAAGTTGAGCAATGGTAACAAAGATGCTACATCCTCAGCATTAGCACCCCAACCATGCAAAGTGACAATTAAGCCTGCTGGAGGTTGAGAATTTGCTGTCGGAACGGTAATGGCTTGTAAAGACAGAGGTTTACTCCTAAAATTCTACTCTTTTCATAGATCCTATCTGCTTGCCCAAAAAATACCTACCTTGTTTTGGTGCTAGCAACCAAAAGCCAGACAGTAATTTTGTCTGAAAACATTTTTTCACCAATTTCTATAAGAATAATTTCCAGCTAGAAGTTATTGCTTTTAGGCATTTTTTATTTAATAAAAATAATTATCAATTCTTTTGCAAAAATTTATTCTAATTAATTGACAATAATATGGATAAATAATTATTTCAACTAAGAAATGAATTGCTTCTCTCTATTGAGTTAGCAAGATATTAGTCTGAGTATACATTAAAATGTCATTAGGCAAACTGCCTAAATTAATAGTAATATATTTCAATAAACTTATTAATAGTGTGTGTTTTATTGGAGAAAGCTTATGAAGCGCCGCAAATTTGTCTATATAGTAGGACTAGCAACTGCTAGTGGTGGATTAGCGATCGCTTGTAATTCTAATCAAACTCCCACCGATACTGCCCAATCGCCATCAGGGCAAGCTACACCGACTACGGCTGCTAGCGGTACATTAGAAAAAGAGCTAGTAGTCTACTCAGGACGCAACGAAAAACTCATTGGTGAGCTGATCAAACAATTTGAGCAACAAACTAATAGTAAAGTACAAGTTCGCTACGGCGATACTGCTGAGTTAGCATCAGCAATTTTGGAAGAAGGGGCAAACAGTCGCGCAGATGTCTTCTTTGCCCAAGATGCTAGCGCCCTCGGAGCTATGCAAAAAGCAAATCGAGCAGTACAGTTACCAACATCTCTTCTCAATCAGGTAGATAGTACCTACCGTTCACCAGAGGGGAAATGGCTAGGTGTTTCTGGGAGAGTTCGTACAGTAGATTACAACTCTAAATTAGTAAAACCAGGGGAATTACCATCGTCAATTTTTGGCTTTACTGAACCGAAGTGGAAAGGTAAAATTGGCTGGGCACCTACAAATGGTTCCTTTCAATCTTTTGTCACCGCCTTACGAGTTGCAGAAGGAGAAGACAAAGCAAGGCAATGGTTAGAAGGTATTAAAGCTAACAATCCTAAAGTTTATCCTAATAATGCTGCGATCGTGGAAGCCTTATCTCGCGGCGAAATTGCTGTGGGATTTGTCAATCATTATTATCTAGAACGAGTTAAGCAAGGTAATCCTCAAGTTCCTGTGGAGCATCATTTTACCGATGATGTGGGTTCCTTGGTAAATGTTGCAGGCGTAGCAATTCTTAACAGCGCCAAACATCCCAATATTGCTCAAAAGTTTGTCGAATTCATGCTGAATGAAAATGCCCAAAACTACTTTGCTAATCAAACCTATGAGTATCCTCTAACTTCGGCTGTTGCGCCCAAAGGTAAACTTAAATCTCTCCAAGAAATTAAAAAACAAGCTCAAAAAATCGACTTGAGTAATCTTAGCGATTTAGAGGCAACACTCAAACTCATGCAGCAAGTACAAGTCATTTAACTTGCAATAGGCTTGTAGAAGCTTTAATTGATTACCTGCTCAAACAGAGTTCACAAAATTACTTTGCTCAACAAACGAATGGATATCCTTTAGTCAAAGGAATTCCAGCACCATCAAAACAAATACCAATCAGTAAGCTCAATCCACCTAATGTTAGCCTGACAGATTTAAATGATTTACCAGGAACTTTGAATTTACTACAGCAGGCAGGAGTTTTGTAACAGTTGAAAGCGGTTCGCCCTCCCTTATTTCTCACATTAGCAGCAATAGTAGTGGCAGTTGCGATCGCTCTGCCATTGCTATACTTAATCATTCGCACCGCAGGTATTGGCGGGGAAGAGTTATGGGAATTGATTTCTCGTCCCCGCAATATCAATATTTATTTCAACAGTGCGGCAATGGCGGCAACGGTAACATTATTTTCTACCCTAATCGCCGTACCATTAGCATTTTTAACTGTGCGCACAGACTTACCAGGAAGACGTTTTTGGTTAGTGGCGACAACATTACCATTGGCGGTTCCTAGCTATGTAGGTAGTTTTGCACTGATTGCGACTTTGGCACCACGGGGTAGTTTTTTGCAGTTGTTGCTTCAACCATTAGGAGTAGAAGAATTACCTTCTATTTATGGTTTTCCTGGGACAGTTTTGGCAATCACTCTGTTTACCTATCCCTATATGCTGCTGACTGTGCGTTCTGGATTACAAGGGATTGATTCATCTCTAGAAGAAGCATCTCGTAGTTTGGGTTATGGCAGTAGAGAAACCTTTTTCAAAGTAACTTTACCACAGTTGAAACCATCAATAATTGCAGGTGGATTATTAGTAGCTTTGTATGCTTTGCGTGACTTTGGTACACCATCGCTGATGCGATTTGATGCTTTTACACGGGCAATATTTTTGCAATATAAAGCTAGTTTTAATCGTAATTCCGCCGCAGCTTTATCTTTGATGTTGGTGACATTGGTGCTGCTGATTTTGTGGTTAGAATATCGAATGCGATCGCGTGCAGCTTATTATAGTCGTGGTTCGGCTTCTCTACGTCCACCAAAAATTGTCAAATTGGGAATTTGGAAATGGCCAGCTTTCGGCTTTTGTCTACTAATTACTAGCTTTGGTGTAATTTTACCAGTAGGTATCACCTTATTTTGGCTGATTCGCGGACTTAACAGTGGCTATACTTTCCCCAATTTATTCCCCACCATTCTCAACTCCATTGGCGCAGCTGGACTAGCGGCTTTAGCTACGACAATCTTTGCTCTGCCAGTAGCAATTTTAGCAGTCAGATTTCCAAGTAAAATCACCGCCATAATTGAACGTTGTTCTTACATCGGTTTTGGAGTTCCAGGAATTGTTGTTGCCTTATCTTTAGTATTTTTTGGTGCCAACTATTTGCCAGCACTGTACCAAACTCTGCCGATGCTAATATTTGCATATTTAGTTTTATTTTTACCGCAATCAGTGGGAACAGTCCGCAGTTCGCTTTTGCAAGTCAATCCCCAGCTAGAAGAATCAGCCCGTAGTCTAGGTAGGAATGCTTGGCAAACTTTAAGAGAAGTTACTCTCCCTTTGGTACAACCGGGTGTGTTGAGTGGTGCGGTGCTGGTATTTCTTACAGCGATTAAAGAACTACCTGCCACAATGCTGTTAGCGCCTATTGGCTTTAGTACTTTAGCAATGCAAATTTGGCAAGCTACAGAAAATGTGGATTTTGCCGATGCGGCGGCGGTTTCATTAGCTATGCTACTAGTTTCTATGGGTTCAACTTTATTGGTGCTATCTCAAGAGAACGTCAAAAAAGAGAAAATAATAAGCAAAGCCCAAGTGTAAACAAAGTTCTAACTACTCCTCTGTTATCTACTTATGCAACAAGCAATTCTCGACTTACAAAATGTCACCAAGCAGTTTGCAGAAAGTACCTTTCCTGCTGTAGATAACGTATCTTTGACGTTGCAACAAGGAGATATATTGGGATTGCTTGGCCCATCTGGTTGTGGTAAAACGACGCTGTTGCGAATGATTGCTGGTTTTGAGCGATCGCAAGTAGGAGAAATTAAAATTGGTGGACAGATAGTTTGTAATAATTCTACTTGCACTCCAGCCGAACAGCGCGATATCGGTGTTGTTTTTCAAGATTATGCCCTGTTTCCCCATCTAAATGTGGCAGAAAATGTGGCTTTTGGGTTGAAACATTTCAGTAAACAGCAAATACAAAAACGCATAGCCGAAGTCATTAATTTGGTGAGACTCGAAGGCTTAGAAAAACGTTACCCTTATGAACTTTCAGGTGGACAACAGCAAAGAGTTGCCCTCGCCCGTGCTTTAGCACCCCAACCCCAACTCATGCTTTTGGATGAACCTTTGAGTAATCTTGATATTCAAGTTAGGTTGCGCTTACGAGAAGAAGTGCGCGACATTCTCAAAGCGGCGGGTACTTCAGCAATTTTTGTTACCCACGATCAAGAAGAAGCATTAGCTATTTCAGATATAGTAGGTGTCATGCGCCAAGGACATTTAGAGCAACTAGGCACACCAGAAAAAATTTATACTCATCCAGCATCAAGATTTGTCGCCGAATTTGTCACTCAAGCTAATTTCCTTCCCGCGCGCCGCCAAGGTAATGTGTGGGAAACAGAAATCGGCAGTTTTGAGTTAACAGCGAATCACACCGAAGATACTGGCGAAATTATGATCCGCCAAGAAGATTTTATCTTAAAGCCAGCTACAGATGCGCCCGTAGTTGTCCGCACCCGACGATTTTTAGGGCGCGAGTATCAATATTGTTTACAAACTCCCTCTGGTAAAGAACTCCATGCGCGAACACTGAAAGATATAGCGTTACCTTTGGGTACAAGGGTAGAGTTATCTATCGCCAGTGATACTATAAAGGTTTTTCCGCAGTAGATTTTGCTTGCTGTTAAATCCCAAATAGTATGCGCCACAGAAGAGCATAAATACCATGAGTTCAGAGGGGCAGAGGGGAAAAAACTTGGTATTTGAACTCTTGCACAAGAGACCTCTTAGGGAAAAGGGACTTATGTTAAAGGGAAAGGATTTTGAGTTTTTTTACCCTTTTCCCCCGCCCCTTATCCCCAGAGGGGGCCCCACCTTCCCCTTTACCCCGACAAATGCCAAGAAGTCTAAGGTTTTGAGAGATGTGGTGATAAATCCGGGTTTTAAGATGTTTTTACTAGATATTTGAAGAGGTCATTAATTATTTTATTAGCTCCGATAGTCCCTCCGACATTCCAATTTACGTTGTATACCTGTTTATTTTGAACAGCTTTAAGTTTTGACCAAATAGGCTTTTTCAAAAAAGATAAAAATTCAGGATTTGCTTCTTTAAAATCTCTTTTTAATAAATCGGTCATAATAAATAAAAAATCTGCATCGTATTCTGGTAAAACTTCAATACTTAATGTTAATTCACGTTGTTTTTGATTTTGTTGAATTAGTCGTAAACCTGCGTCACTAATGATTTGACCATAAGGTAGAAAGTCTCCTCTATAGCTATAAAAAATATCTGCCGAACCTGCAAGATAAATTACGGATATTGTTTTTGCTTCTAGTTGTTTTCCTAATTGCTGCCGCAATTTTTGGATTCGATTTTGGTACTGAGTCAGAAGTTCTTCGGCGCGATCGCTCTTTCCCAACACCTGGGCTACATATCGTAGTCTTTCTTTAAAATCGTACATGGTGGGAAAATCGATCAGTACTGTAGGCGCGATGCTGGAAAGGAGTTTATAAGAATTCTTGAGGTTTGTTAACCCCAGAATTAAATCGGGTTTTAAAGCAAGAATTTTCTCTAGGGAAGGTTGACTCCCAATACTGCCCAAAACTGGAACGTCAGCAAGTAATTCGCTAGGTATACCTCGAAACTTTTCCTCACAGCCCCCACAATACACGACACCAACTGGCTTTATACCCAGCGCCACTACAGAATCGAGAATTATATTTTCTTCTAATACAATAACTCGCTGCGGTTGAAGTGGAATTTCAACTTTACCTAAAGCATGGCTAACCGTTTTTGTTTCTATAGGCGTTCGTGCAAGGGTTGACTTGTGAGTTACTATATGTGTGTTGTGGTTACAGGCTGCGATCGCTAAAACCACAACTATTGTCAGAAAGAATGGTAAAAATTTGTAATTACTCGAAACCTGTCGGGGTTGCCATAAGATATGTAAGCTGAAAAAAACAGTCTTGACAACCCAAACAAACTTAGCAAAAGTCAAAGCACAAATAGCTTTCATACCAAGTAACAACCGCATAATTGTACTAATGGCTTTCTTTGTCATTGTGGAATATTTTTCTTTAACTAATATTTGGCAGGTTGTTCAGAAGACTGATAATATATTTAGGCTCTACAAAAGAGAGAGTTAAAACTCCCAGCTAATTGAGCCGAAAATTGTAAAAGGCGCACCTCTTCGCAGAAATGTGCTGCCATCGTCAGAGGTTCTAATATAGTCCGTATCAAATAGATTACGAATATTGATACCAGCTTTAAAACCATCTCTACGGTAGTAAATCGCTGCATCGGTACGCAAGTAATCGGGTATTTCAAAGGAGTTAGCTGAATCTCCCGATCGCGTACCCACATAAAACAGCCCCAAACCAAATCCCAAACCCTTCAAATCGCTATTTTGAAACTCATAGGTTGTCCAGAGACTAGCTTGATTTTCTGGTACACTCACCAATCGATTGCCTACAGGAATATCGTCTTCTTCAGTTTCAGTTACTTCTGCATTAGTGTAAGCATAAGAAGCGATCGCTTTCCAACCTGGCAAAATTTCCCCTGTAATATCTAACTCAATCCCTCTACTCCTTTGTTCCCCTATCTGAATGAAGTAATCAGACTCTGCTCGTTCACGATCGGGAGTTAGAATATTTGACTTAGTAATTTGATAGGCTGCCAGTGTTGCCGAAAGCCGACCCTCTAGAAAATCACCTTTAATACCTACTTCATATTGTGTTCCTCTTGTAGGCTCAAATGTTTCACCATCGGGGTTTGATTCAGTTACAGGGACAAAAGATTGACTGTAGCTGGTGTAAAGAGAAATAGATTTGCTGGGCTGATATACCAAGCCGATTCGGGGACTAAAAGCACTATTTTCAGGGTTTTCTGTCGTCTGCCCTGTCACGTCATTTGTATTATCGCCTATAACCCAATCGAAGCGCCCACCGATTAATAACTTCAGATTATCTAGAAAGCTAATCTGATCCTGAAGGTAAATGCCATAGCTTTGAGAACGATCGGTAGAGCTAGAACGTGGGCCATAGTTGAAGCTTGGAATGTCGTAGTTTGGATTGGCAATATCTAGATTAGGAACATTACTTGCAATTGACCTTGCAAAAGTCTGGGTATAACTATTGAAATCAAAACCTATCAAGATTTGGTGTGAAATTGATCCCGTATTAAACTTTCCAAGTAAGTCGATCTGTCCAAAATAGTTGTCTGTTGTAAAATCACGATCTTGAGCAAATTGCCGTAAGGACTGATCGTTCACTACTTCTGTTGCTAAAGTGTATTCTTCAGCGTTGCTACTAGTAACTACAGAAAAGTTATTACGAATTTGCCAGTTATCACTAAACTCGTGGCTGACGGTGTAACCAAACTTTTGGGTAGTATTATTTACAAAAGCATCGTCAGGATATCCCTGATAGAAGCTCCGAGGCAGAAATGTATTATCGCTAAGAATTGAGGTATATTGCTCAAAAGTTCCTTTAAAATTAATATACTCATAGTATAAAGTCAGGTCTGTTCTATCACCCAATTTCCAACTGATTGTTGGTGCAAATGTAGTCAGATTGGTGTTGACAAAATCTTGAAAACCATCAGAAGTTTGATAGCTAGCATTTAAGCGATAAAGCAAAGTTTTATCGTCATTTAAAGGCCCTGAGAAATCAAGACTGGGCTGATAAAAGTCACGATTCCCCGCCTCAAATTCGAGCTTATAATAGGGTTCACTCAAGGGTTGTTTGGTGACGATGTTGACGATTCCACCAGGTTCTACAGCCCCAAACAAAACCGAGGCTGGCCCTTTTAGAATTTCCACTCGCTCAATCGTGCCCACTCCTGTCAAGCCAAAAGAATTTACATCTCGATAGCCATTTCGGAAACTTCCACCCTGTTCAAATCCTCTGATAATGAAGTCTTGTGCAGGCGAACCGTTGTAGTCAGCGCCGTCAACTACGCCACTGACGGTTTCCACTGCCTCAGCTAGACTTCTCGCGTTGCGATCTTCCAGCACCTCTCGCGGCACTACCTGAATAGATTGGGGAATATCGCGCAACGGTGTATCTGTCTTTGTTGCCGTCGTCGCATCCTGCACGCGATATCCATCTTGCTCACCCGTTACCACCAACTCAATCGGCTCATCCTGCTGTGCTGCTGGTTCCTCTTGGGGTGTCTCACTTGTAGGCTTTTCTTGAGCTTGTGGTGTTTCTGGTTGTTGCGCCGCAGTTACATCTGGGATCACGCCAAAAATTAGCCCTTCATCACTGTCAAATAACTCAACCTTTGGCACTCCTCCCTCACCCGTGACTGTTACCCGGATTGTATTGGCATCAAGGTTTGTAACTGTTATCTCAGTAATCCCTGCAACTGGGTTTTGGGAACGGAATGTAAACGCATCGCCACTGGCTAAACGCAATTGCGTATTAAGAATATCAGCGATAAAGTTATTTTCCGCACTGCGATTTGTAATTTTTAGCTGCTCTCCTTGAGTGGTTTCTAAAACCACCTCCACACCTTTATCTGTCGGATTGGCTTTCACTCCCGTGACTTGCACAACTTCTGATGAGGATGCTGGCGACTGTACTAGTAATTCTGCACTTTGGGAAATCTCGCTCAGTTTAGCATCCTCACTTCTAGCAGGAGTGTTGATCAAAACAACAACTGCACCTGTGAGCAGCAGACTTTGAAACAATTTATCTAACTTCATTTAGTCACCCACACTCCCTCACACCACTTGACAGTATTAAGAAAATTTCCTAACTAAACTGGCAGTGTATGCATAATAAGGGATACGGATTTTTTATTTGAACGCTAGACGGATTTTATTTGAACGCTAGACGGATTTTTGGCGCTGCTGAAAGTATTGTTTAGGATTCAAGCCGAACTTTTTACGGAAAGCAAAGGCAAAGTAGCTGCGACTATCAAAACCTACCCTAAATGCCACTTCTTCAACCTTCATTTCTCCTAATACTAAAAGTTGTCTGGCTTTTTCCAGCCGATATTCGTGTAAATATTTAAACGCAGATGTTCCAAAAACTTGACGGAACCCACGCTTCAATTTGAAGTCATTTAGCCCTACTTGTCGTGCTAACTCTATCAGACTGGGTGGATTTTCTAGATTACCTAGCAATATTTCCTTGGCTTGATAAATTTTATCAATATCGCTCAAATCCCTGGCTGGAAAGCTATGATTATGAACATCCTGCTTTTGAAATTGCTGAAAATGAAGCGTAATCAATTCCATCGACTGACTTTCCAGATACATTCGCTTCATCAAACCTTGATAGGGACACTGGAGAATATTACATAACACCGTCCACATTTGCTGTGTGATTTCCCCTTGGTGGTAATAGGGCTGTAACTTATCACCCATTAAGGCTTGGCGCAGGAAAATTGGTATTTGTTCTAATTCTTCTTCGCCAAAACTTTGAAAAAATTCCTGTGGTTCGATTTTCAGATAAATTCGTGAAAACTTCTCACCGACTTTCCACCATTCAGTTTCTTTGATATCGCAGTTACATTCAGAATAATACCTGCCTAGTGATTCGTTAGTCTCATCAGTTAAACCGTGGCGTTCAATTCTCACTTTTCCTGAGAGAAAAAAACTTAATCCAAATTGAGATTCATCCAAACTATCTCTAACCCACACAAGATCATCAATAAAATCCTCTTCATGTATGCAAATAGACAAGCCATTGCGTAATTCTATCCAGCATTCATAGATATTACAAATATTTAAAATCTTCCCTTGACGGATAGTTTCGACCCCCTTTGATTGACTGGAAATTGCGCCATTATGCTCACTTTCTACCCACAGTTCTTCCCACTCTGTAGATGTAAAAATTTTTGTCATAGTTTAATAATAATTACTATCATTATCAAGCTGATATATGATTGGATCTGAGGCACTGTCAAGAATTATCCAAAAGGCAAATCCATGCTATGTTAAATGCTTATAGCCGCTCCTAGCCAGCTTGTTGTGAAATGCTGATATTCATAGCGATCGCTCTGGCGATAAGTACCCCAGCAAGCTATATAATCCCTTATCTAAATAAGAAAGATTCTTAATTATTGCACGAAATTCAGCGTTATAAAAGCGACTTGTTCACAGTCGCTACGTCTAACCCAAGTGTATTGATATATAGCAGTCCGAAATCATTCGTGAAAATTTGAGATAGTTATAACCACCCTGTAGTCTTGATTCATTAATTTCAACTTGACAGGCTACTATTAGGGAACATGGTCGGATTTGCCAAGAGCCAAGCTTTTTCAGTCTAGGCGTTATTAAATAACCCCATCTCTGACACGTTTAATTCAAATGAATGGGGTGGTGATTCTAGTAACAAAGGCGAACCTTTTACAAAAACGATACCTGCGGGAAGCTACCCTAACGCATGGCTTCATAAGAATTATTTCCTAAAACTTCCTGCATCACTTCGACTTTTTTCGACTTTGCTACCTCGGCTCCGGTTCCATCGAGCGACTTGTACTGAGCGTAGTCGAAGTAAGTCGAGATGCTTGGCACAAGTCAAGGCAAGTCGCTCAGTAACCGCCTGCTCTCTGCCTTTGTTCGGTTAAATAAAACGCAAAAAAGGCAGATACCTTGTCTGCCCTTAAGACCTTAGAGTTAAATTTTTGGTTTTAGAGCTTAATAGCGGCCACCACCACCGCCACCGCCACCATAGCCTCCTCGTCTACCACCAGAGGAACCTCCGTCTGTTTTGGGCTTGGCTTTATTAACTTTTAAGCTTCGACCCATCCATTCAGCGTTATCAAGGGCATCAATCGCCGCTTGTTCTTGTGCGTCTGATTCCAATTCCACAAACCCGAAACCTCTCATCCGACCAGTTTCTCGGTCGACAGGCAATTGAACATTTTTTACAGTTCCATATTCTGCAAAGACTTGCCGGAGGTCATCTTCTTTAACCTCATAAGATAGATTACCGACGTAAATTGACATAGAATGTCTCCAGAATCAGGGGATGTAGAGATTTAGATCCGGAGAGGTCTGTAATACAAGTATATATAAAAACAAACTGTACAGCCGAATTTCATCTTCCACGCATACTTTAACATAAATTGAGAAGTTATGTTCTTAAGTAACACTATACTTAATCTGTCGATCTAAATACTCGGATAGTTGGCAAAACTCTTTTACAATCGACCTACCAGCGATCGCATGAAATTTGCAGTCATCAAAAAATTTCCATAACTGAACTTATTTCTCTTCAAAGAATATTAATTGGTAATTTTTAAATTTTGTTCAATCAAAATTTCGAGAGAGGGCAATTCAAGAAAAGCAGTGCGATCGCTTGTAACGTAAAATTAGTTTCCATCCAGCATTTGCTAACAGCTTGACGCCCATGTTTTGCGACTACCTCATCCAAATCCTGACTGCTCGTGTGTATGATGTTGCCCAGGAAACACCACTGGAGTATGCTCCAAATTTGTCTGCACGGCTAAATAATCAACTCTTGTTGAAACGTGAGGATATGCAGTCAGTATTTTCCTTTAAACTGCGAGGTGCTTATAACAAAATGGTGCAACTGCCACCAGATATATTGGCACAGGGTGTAATTGCAGCGTCTGCGGGGAACCATGCTCAGGGAGTCGCCCTTGCAGCAAATCGTTTGGGAACCAAAGCGATTATCGTCATGCCAGTAACCACACCCCAAGTCAAGGTGGACGCGGTGAGAATGAGGGGCGGAGCAGTGGTGCTACATGGAAACACTTATGATGATGCTTATAGCTATGCGCGTGAATTAGAAGTAGAAAAAGGATTGACCTTTATTCATCCCTTTGACGATCCCCACGTAATTGCTGGACAGGGAACAATTGGGATGGAAATTTTACGGCAATATCAGCAACCCATCCATGCCATATTTGTAGCAATTGGAGGCGGCGGATTAATTTCTGGAATTGGGGCTTATGTGAAACGATTACGTCCCGAAATTAAGATTATTGGTGTTGAACCAGTTGATGCTGATGCCATGTCTCAATCGCTCAAAGCCGGGCATCGGGTACGCTTATCCCAAGTAGGGTTATTTGCTGATGGTGTGGCGGTGCGGGAAGTCGGTGAAGAAACCTTCCGTTTATGTCAGCAGTATGTAGATGAAATTATTTTGGTGGATACAGATGATACTTGCGCTGCGATTAAAGACGTGTTTGAGGATACGCGATCCATTTTAGAACCAGCTGGTGCATTAGCGATCGCAGCTGCCAAAGCCTATGCCGAACGAGAACAAATCGAAGGGCAAACCTTAATTGCTGTCGCCTGTGGTGCAAACATGAATTTTGATCGCCTCCGCTTTGTGGCAGAACGAGCAGAGTTCGGTGAACGCCGCGAAGCGATCTTTGCAGTCACAATTCCAGAGCAACGGGGAAGTATTCGCCAGTTTTGTGAATGTATTGGCAACCGTAACTTGACCGAGTTTAATTATCGTATTGCCGATGAAAAAACAGCCCATATTTTTGTCGGCGTGCAAATTCAAAACCGTGCCGATGCTGTCAAGATGGTAGAAACCTTTGAAGCTCATGGATTTGAAACCCTTGATTTAACCGACGACGAACTAACTAAACTACATCTGCGGCACATGGTAGGTGGACACTCCCCCCTAGCTCATAATGAATTGCTCTACCGTTTTGAGTTTCCCGAACGTCCCGGCGCATTGATGAAATTTGTGACTTCCATGAGTCCCGACTGGAATATTAGTCTTTTTCACTACCGCAATAACGGCTCAGACTACGGTCGAATCGTTGTCGGTATCCAGGTTCCCCCTCACGAGATGGAAGATTGGCAAGCTTTTCTCGATCGCCTGGGCTATCGCTATTGGGATGAAAACAAGAATCCCGCATACAAGCTGTTTTTGGGATAGGCGGGGAGTGGAGAAGAGGCAGAGGGGCAGAGGGGCAGAGGAGCAGAGGGGCAGAGGAGCAGAGGGGCGGGGGAGCAGTATAACAATGCCCAATGCCCCATGCCCAATGCCCAATTTAACGAGAACTCCCTTTCAATATCAGATTTGAGTCCCAAGTGTAAAAGCCAATTTGATTAGGAACCCTAGCGAATCTACCTGTGCGATAGCCTCTAGATAGTTCATTCAGCACCTTATTTTTGATCTCTCTAATTTGCTGAGAATCTAGTTCTCCATAAATTCCGGCGATGACTTCAGCAACGCTGAAAACTTTACCTGGATTTTCTTGTAACAGAGAGGTGAGGGCGTCAATCAAGAATTGACCCTCAAAGGCTTTGAGCATTGGTACTGTTTTTGTCGGGGGAACGAAAGGCTTCTTGTTTTTGTTTTTGATACTCCTAGAAGCAGCATTGCGATTACTTGGGGCTACCAAACTTAAATCCAGAGTATAACAACCTGGCTCATCGGGAATAGTTACCCAGTAATTCCTTTCTCTGCCTTGGGTGAGGGAAGATTGCACTCTACCTTTAACTACTTTGAATAGATGGGAATCTAACTCTCCATAAAGCGATCGCACGATAAAATCGATATGACAAACAGTACCTATCTGTTCTTGCAATAGCTGTTTTATCGCTTCCATTCGCGAGATAGCGTGCTGATACTGAGGTAGCATCGGGATTTCCACTACCTTCGTTGAACTATCGTTGTTCTCTAGGACAATCTTTGGATCTGTTGATGTCGTTAGAGATTGGCTCTCTTTTGTATCAACAGCAGAAAAAGAATTATTTATCTCAACCCGATCTGAGTCTTTTCGTTCTGACTCTAAAGATTCCACCAAGTTGATTTCGCCGATGTCATCAAGGGGTGATAAAAACCGCAGAGAACTTTCTCCAGAAAGATTTGAGGTTTCATCAGTCGCTGTTAATCTTGATATCTGCTTGTTGGTATCAGAAAAAGACCAGTTAGACAACAATGCTTCTACATGATCGAGCTGCGATCGCGCCTGCACAAAGAGGCGTTCATACTCTTCTGTCAGGCGAGCATAATAGTCTCGTAATTCCAACAATGGTGAGAGAAAGGTTCCCGGAGGCGGTTCTAATTGTCCATTTTGAGTCATAGGGCTTTAATCAATTTAAATCGATGTCACTTTTATAAGACATTGCTCTGGGTTTTGCCTTGTGAGATGCTGGCTGGGATTTCTTAGGCGGTTGAGGAGGGCGACATCTCTCACAATATAAAGGTCGAGGGCCGAAAGTCTCGCGTTTTGTCAGATCGTTACACTCTTTACAGACAAACTGGAAAACACGAGTATGAATCTGTCTTTTGTGCGCCCTGACAGTATATTCTCTAACATCAATGAATTTACTTGCCATAATCAGGAATTGTGAATTGCCGACGTTATCAATGTCCTATCAATATAGCTATTCAAGCAAATCAAACCGCATCAGTGTGTGTTTATGTAGAAGTTTTATTCAAATCAGTGAATTTGACATCTAGACATAAAGTGCAGATGAGCAATTTGAGAGTTAGCTGTTAACTATATCTCTCAGCATATAATTGGTGATGAGCAAACACTACTATCATTCTTTAGGCGCAGCAATTTACATTGCCCCGATCAGAAAAATAGATAGGGAAAGTGCAGGATTATTTACTTCCACTACTATTGATTGGCAAATCAAGCGATCGCCAGCGTCTCTCATAGCCCATCAGAAAATTACCGCACTCCTAACCCCTGTTCCTCATGCTAGATGGGTAATGCTTAATGAAGCCATTCCTGTCTAAAGAACAACCGCCTCCTAAAAACAGGAGGCGGCGATCGTTGTTAATCGAAGTATGATTCCAATAAGTTTGATCCCTCTACTAGCAGTATGTCAAGTCAACTTCACTGGGTCAAGAAGAAGGGTGTAGGGGGTAGGGGGTAGGGTGTAGGGATAAAAGACGGCATTGGACGAAGCTTGGAACTTCCACCAATGCAATCGCCCTTTATGACGCGGCAAGTGACGAAGAAGCCCCGTTGGGGCTATTTCTTCCCCGACACCCGACACCCGCCCCAACGGGGCTTAGTCAATAGACCTCTTGCAAAAGTCCCTAACACCCCACCCCCAACCCCTCCCCGCTCTTCGGGAGGGGAGACAAAGCGTAGCTTTGGCGGGGTGGGGTTCTTTCTTATTTTTGATTTATGCAAGAGGTCTAATAAATTTGTAGTCAGGACTTTAGTCCTTTGTTAAGCGCTCAAGCGCTTATTACTAACCCATCAATTTCAACTTGACAGACTACTGCTGACTAGGAGCCGCAGGTTGCGATTGAGGTGGTTGGCGTAAACGCCGCAAAGAGTCCCGCAATTTATTCTGGCTACCGTTATCTCTTCGCCGCCGCCGATTTGTGGTTGCTTGTGGCTTTTGTGATGAATCGGTAGTCGTTTGCTCAGTTCGGGTGCGGCGTAGGGATTCTCTTGCAGTTCCTTGAGTACGAGTTGTTCTAGCTTCAGATGATGAGTTTCTAGCAGGACTTTCTGCTCTTTGAGGTTCTAGTCGCCGACTAAATCCAGATATTGCTGGTCTTGATGGGGGTGCCAACTCTCTGCGCCTACGTCTTGAAGTTCCCTCTGTGGAGTTAGAGTTGGATGCTGCTGTCTGTTGGTTTCTCTCCCGTTCTTGTCTCTTTCTTTCACGTTCTCGGACTTCTTGCTGACGGCGAGAACCATCTACAACGAAGTTAGGGATAAGTGTCGCTTCTTTTCTGCCACCACTTACTTTCATTTCACGCGCTTGTCTGACGGCGGCTTCATCCAAGGTGGAGTTCCCACTAGAGCGAGTAAGACGCACATTAGTGACATTACCTTGTTCATCAAGCTCAAGTTTTAACTTTGGGCTGCCTTCAGGCTTTTGCCCTCGTAATGACGTTGGATACTTGAAATCGCAATTGCGACGGCAAGCTGAACGACTATTACCTGGACTGTTAGTTTTTGGAGGTGTAGGCGCTGTTGCAACTGTCGGACGGTTTCCTACTCCGCTACCAATTCCACTGCCAGTGCCGCTACCAATTCCACTGCCAGTGCCGCTACCAATTCCACTGCCAGTGCCACTACCAATTCCACTGCCAGTGCCACTACCAATTCCGCTACCAGTACCAGTGCCAGTTCCACTACCAATGCCACCACCAGTGCCAGTGCCAGTTCCTCCGCCAGGACCAGTACCACTGCTTGTACCTACAGCAATACCACTACCTGAGCCTAAACCAACACCAGATCCGCCGCCACCGCCACCGCCACCGCCACCACCTGCTGAACTTGCTTTGGAGTCTTCAGACGGAGCTGATTGGGGAATAGATGCAGATTTCACAGGTACTTCTGGTACCGATCGTGGAATAGGTGCAGATTTCACAGCAACTTCTGGCTTGATAGGAATTGCTTTTGGCGGCGTATCTATCGGCTGTGGCTTCTGAGGGACTGCTGTAATCTGTTCAAATTTTTCTACTGGTGGAGTTTCTATAGGCTGTTTTTGGACAACTTCTGGTTCTTGTTTTATTTCTTTTGGAATCTCTGCAATTGGTTTTTCTGATTCCGCAGTCGGAGCATCCACGATCGCCAACTCTATTGGTTCTTCTTCTCCTGTGGGTACTCTGGTCAAATAATTACTTATGCCAGAAGACAGTACGCCGATATGCAGCGCCAGTGAACCTATCAGACTGTAAGTCAGAAAAGACTTGAGAGCCTCAACTTCTTTGGAACGTTGCTCGACAGTAATGCCAGAAAAGCTCATAGCTATTGCTACCTATTCTCACTAATTTAGCTATCTTAGAATGCAAGGTTACAAATATCAAGTAAAAAATTAAAATTAATTGCGATCGCGTTACGGAACCCTGCAATAACAAAAATATCTTTTCAAAGTACCAATATCATGCTTTTTGGACAAAATTAATTTTTGTTGCAATCTAATTAAATTAATTTATGTAAAACAAACTAACAATTAAATAAAAGTCATGAGCATTACATTTGAAAAATTTATCATTATATTTTATATTTTATTGAGAAAAAGTTTCAGCTTTTCTCTAGATTCTGGTAGTCTGATTTTGTATTGTGGACGACGTTATAGAGGCACTACATGGGAATTCAGAATTTGTTTGCAGCAGGTGGTGTGGTCATGTGGCCCCTGTTGGCGTTTTCGGTCTTGGGTGTGGCACTGATCATTGAGCGGATCAGGTTTTGGGTAAGAATTAATCAGCGTCAAAACCGGGTGGTGCGAGATGTTTTGAATCTCTACCGTCTCGATAATGTTGTCGGTGCAATGGATAAACTTCGGAAAAACGCAGATTTGCCACTCGCCCGGATTTTTCTAGCAGCTTTAGAATTAGAGGAGCCAAATCCAGAAGAATTTCGTTTGGCGCTAGAAAGCGAAGCGCAAGCTGAGATACCTGTGTTAAAACGTTTTCAAAACATGTTCGAGACAATCATTAGTCTGGCACCACTGTTAGGTCTTCTCGGCACAGTATTAGGATTGATAACCTCCTTTGCCTCTCTAAATCTTGGTGACGTGGGAGGTAGCAGAACGGCAAGTGTTACGGCTGGTATTAGTGAAGCTTTGGTATCAACAGCATCAGGATTGATAGTTGCTATATTCATACTCATGTTTGCCAATACCTTCCGGGGACTGTATCAACGGCAAATTGCACTAATTCAAGAGTATGGGGGACAGTTAGAATTACTTTACCGCCGTCGCTATGAACGAGGAGAAAAAACGTATGCGTCTACAAGATGAACCAGATATCCCAGCACAGATTAATATTGTGCCGATGATTGACGTGATTTTTGCAATTTTGACATTTTTTATCATGTCAACTCTGTTTTTAACACGTTCAGAAGGTTTACCAGTAAATTTACCGAAGGCAGCCACAGCAAAACAACAACAAGTTCCCTCTAAAGTTACTATCACGGTAGATGAACAAGGAGTAGTAAGCTTGAACCGGAAACCAACCACAGTTGATAATTTAACAGCGCAAGTGCGGACTTTAATTGGTTCTAACTCAGAAATGTTAGTGATTATTAATGCTGATGAAAAAGTTGGTCACGGTCAGGTGGTGGCGGTGATGGATCGGGTACGTCAGGTTGAAGGGGCAAAGTTAGCGATCGCTACCCAAAGACAATAAATAGATATATTGGGCATAACGAAGTTCAGAGAGTCAGGGAAATTCTATATTCTGACTCCTAACTCCTTCTTGTCTAATAGATATCTTCAGCAATCTATTATGTTATGTGTTGCCCAAAATTATTTTTATACACAATTAATTAATTTTGCCTACCTGATTTTCACCAGATGTTTAATTCTAAAGGCAGTAACTTTTATCAAAACAGAATTCAGGAGCCAGAACGAGCGTCTTCATTCTGATATCAAGTCCGGGTAATTAGTTATGATTCCCACTGTCATTTCACCCCACCCCCAACCCTTCCCCGCTCTTCGGGAGGGGAGATAAAGCGTAGCTTTGGCGGGGTGGGGTTCTTGCAATTTAATAAGTAACCAAGCAGACATGATATGACTCCTGACTTCTGAATTCTGACTTCTTCTTCACTGCTGTAGGTTTTGCCAAGGTTAAGTTTCAGCCGAATGCTTCCATTCTAGTATCTACAATCACGACATAATCCAAACTGACTTGATAAATTGCTAATTACACGATCAAAATAAGGCATAGCAAATTTATACAAGCAGGTAGATTATCTGATGATTATTCCAGAGTCAATTAAAAAATTCATTACATGGATACAAGGTTTTGACCATCGTGTTTTGCAAAATAAAGATGATGTAAAAGAAAAGTTTATTTTGCCAATGTTTCACTATCTCTGCTATCCAGAGATATGTCATCGTGAATACTCTTTAAAAACCTATCAATCAGAAACCTACGCCAATAATTTAGAAATTGCTCAGATTTATTTTGCAACAGATGATGTTAAAAAACAAAATACAGATACATCACTGATTTTTGTAGAAGCGATAGAACCGCAAAAAACCAAGTTAAATGAGGCTATTGAGCAAGCTAGATTTTATAGTAATCATTTTAAAACACTATTTTTTATTGTCACCAATGGATATGACATCAATGTTTTTCAGCGTCTACATTCCCATCGAGAAGAATTAGTATTTGATCTAAATATAGATACCTTAAAAAATAACGATGTCGCTTCAAATTTTTATAATAAACTCAATTTTGATTTAGTTAGAAACATCGATAAAAATACAGCCAGTATTTTAACATCTACTAAATGTAGTTTAATAGAAAAATTAATCATACGTCATCCAGATTTACACTATTTTTTAGAAAAATGTGATTTTGAGCCTTCTATAATGCGAGAAGATTGCCACTTAGTTGTTGTTAAACCAAAAGTAGCGATCGCTTGTAATTTACCCAAAGCTTTTGGTGAAGGTAATTGTCAAATAGAATTCAGTAGTATTCTTTTTAAAGGTCTAAAAATTCACTTAAATCATCAAGATATTTTAGGTCAATTAATGACAGGATTATACACTCATCCAGATTGGGGTTGTCGTCGTTTTTTGAAAGAATTAGATAAAAATAATTTTACAGTGCATTTTGGTCAAATAACAGTTATATTATCAAAATTAGAAGCAACAGACTTGTGTTTGTGTATCGATGAAGTTTGCCAAAACTATAAAAACTCAATAATTGAATTTGAAAATGCTCTAGAAACATGGGATTTTGAATTTATAAACTTTTCACAAGTTCGTGGTTTTATCCTTTTTTCTGTAAAACAAGAATTATGGGAGTTAATGCAGCAGTTTACGAAAGAATTTGATTATAAGAAAGGCAAGTCAGAATGGCATCTATTTCATAGAAAAAATATATCAATTCGAGTGAGTCGAGGAATTCGCGATCATGCATTTATCTTTCCCAAATTTGACAGAGATTTATCTTTATTACCTAGTAATCAAGTTAACATAGTCTATGAACTAAATAATGTTAATTTACAATCTATTGAAGCACCTAAATTTAGCTCATGGCAACAAGATATTGGAGTACGAGGAACTTGGACAGCTAGATATACCAAGCAGTGGTTATTAGATAAATATATCCCCAAGGTTATTAATTACTACTCAAAGAAATCTCAATTATCTGAATCGGAATTGCTAGCAAAAATAATAAATTACAGAAGTGAACGTGCGCCAATCAAAGAAATTGATAATATTAGAGATTTAGTACCTTATCTTCGTGATATACAATCTTGGCTACATATCTATGTGGAAAATATTGCAGCTTCACTATTGAAACCATATTACCAAGCCTATACAAATTTAGTGCGTAATACGGATTCTTCCATAATAGGCATAGACTATATTGTTGGGAATTTGCGGCGAGTTGAGTGTAAAAATACGCCAGAAGAAAATTATAGCAATTCCACAGACTGGAAAAACTTGACTTTTAAATATGCTATAGATTGCTTAGATCGGCAAGTAGTAAGAATAAATAATAGTGAATACGAGAATAGTTTTAAGGCAGATTTAATCACTCGCATATTTATTTGGATTATAGAAAATGGTAGAATATCTTTTTCACAAGCTCAGTTAAGTGCTGCTAAACAAGCTTTAATACCACTTTGGGAGCAAAGCCGCTTTGAAATGCGCTATATCTATCCTAATCAATAAAACTACATAATTTGCTGTAAATCCAACACAAATCCAGGTAGTATATTTTCTCCAGATAAACTAGCAGGATTGTCTAATATCTCTACATTTTTACCTGGACGATAAATTTCCACTCGCTTGTTTTTGCGATCAATTAACCAGCCTAATTGAGTGCCATTTTCGATATACTCCTGCATTTTCTCTTGTAATTCTTTCAAGGAATCAGTACGAGAACGCAACTTTACTACAAAATCAGGACAAATCGGGGCAAATTTTTCTTGTTGTTGTGGGGTTAAAGCATTCCACCGCTCAATTTTTACCCAAGAAGCATCAGGAGAACGTTCTGCACCATTAAGTAGCGTGAAACCAGTTGAAGAGTCAAAAACTTCGCCTAAATTAGTTTCAGAGTTCCAAATATCTAATTGAGTTGTAATTTTAACATTACGTCTGCCAGTGTCACTACCTGTAGGTGGCATAATTAATAATTCACCTGATGCTGTACGCTCAAATCGATAATCGCGGTTTTTCTGACACATCTGGAAAAATTGCTCATCAGTCAAGTCGATTTTCAATTTGAGGGTAGAAGGGAAAGTGGTTGTCGTGGCGTCCATAGGCTATTGTGAGCATCTTACTTTCTAGTGTAGTGCTGTGTGGAGTGCGTAGGCGTAGCCCGTCGTAGACATCGCATAATGAGATCGTGGAGTGCGATCGCAATCCAAACAACTTCTGGTTAAATGTTACTAATTGTTACTAATGCTCTATAAGCTTGATACTTTAGAAGGTAGAAAAATTTAGATGCTTTGGTTATCTCAATGGCTAGTGTTAGGAACTATATTTGTTAGCTTAACTTTTAGCACACCTTTAGTTGCCAGTCAGTCTATGAACCAACAAGATATGCAGATATTAATAGAAAAAGCTAAAGATGCATGGGTTGCTCAAGATGTCGATGCCCTTACACAAATGTTTACAGTTGACGGAGAACTAATCGTGCCTGGTCAATGCTGGCGGGGGCAAGAAAGAATTCGAGAAGGACTTGCCAATTTTAAAGAACAGTATTCAGATGTCAAAATAGACATCCACCGGATTATCATTGGCGAAAATCAGGCAGCAGTAGAGTGGTACTACGAAGATACAGAAAAGGCGACAGGTCGTCGTAATAAAGCTGATGACGTAATTGTTGTAGATTTTAAGGATAATCAAATTAGTCGTTGGCGTGAATATTTTGACACACAAACGCCAACTAACAAATAGTTACACTAGTCGTGATAGTCAAATCTCCTTAGCTCAAAATGAACTAAGAAGATTGGAGTGTCAAAATTAAGTTGTAATCTAAAAAACACAAGACGTTTATCACCTCAGACCGCTCTGATAAAGAATTTAACCTTCCCTTGGTGATAACAAGGTGGAGGAAGCGACAAAAACTCCACACCGTCAAGGATTTTTATTGATTTACACTGTTCAAACATCTGTCATCGCTCTCCTTCGATGTTCGATAATGGGCCACAGCGGCATAACACCCATACAGTGCTGTCTATTTTCATAAAACTAGAGTAGCTGACAGTTGGGTGAAAAACTCTCTCTCTCAAGTATAAACACTAGCTAGCCAAGAGATATAGCTATATTGTTTATACAAACTTGTCTAAAGTAAGATTTTAATTCTTAATAACCTTAGCTGCTCATTTGACGCCGTTGGGACTGTGCTTGGTTAAACTGCTTTTGTTGTGGTGTTAATTGGCTGTAATCACTTGAAGATTGCATATCCCATTGTAATTCTGCTAGTAAGAGTAAACTAACGGTCATAATTAGCCCCGTTGAGAGAAACTGCATAACACCGCAGTACGGTAAAACTAAGATTCCTAGCAAATGAATAAACCCCATTAGAATAAATGTGCGTGAACGCATTCCTACCCCGGTGCAAAAGTAGCCGATGGCACTTAATCCTAACCACAGTGGACACAAACGGATTAACACCTCTCCCCATCCCAAAAAAATGCTCAGATCGGTCAAGATTAAACCCGCTATGATTAAAATCGCCCAGCTATAAACAACCCAGCGTAGCTGTTCTACAGTTGCCCAAAACCAAGTTAAACTTACCATACCGACTGCACCGAATAAGGTAAGCACTGACCACAAAATCGCTTGGCTACTCCAGCTAATGGGTAAAAACTGAGCGGTTACGAAAATCCCAGATGAAATTAGTCCCCAGAGAATAAATGCTTGATCGACGCGAGTATAAAACTTTGAAAAGAGGACGAAATTTCCAATTTGGTAGTTGAGACAGACTAGACCTTGAATATCTTGAAAATCTAGCTCTTGCTGTTTTTCACGTAGTAGCGGCTCAGAAGAATTGAAAAAAGTCATTGATAATCTATTACTCTTGGTAGATGAATAAATTATTACTCTATCCAAAGATATATTGTTATTTAAATATAAATAAACAAGTAAAGAATAGTTGAGATACTCTTGAGCATACTACTTATTTTAAGTTTGTATCTTTAAAAACCTTAAACAAGGCCGTACTCACCTTAAAACTATTTAATAATCTTTTAAAAGATCGCTGATGGAATCGGTTATTTTCAATAGCGATCGCAGGATAAAAATACCAAAAAAAGCCGTTATTTTATTTTGCTTAAGCGTAGTGAGGTAGCGATTGCTTCTTGACTCATCCATGCTTAAGCAAAACGACTAATCTAGCCCTCTATTTACGTACTAGGTTCAGCAGTTCTTTTGGAGAAGCCAGCAAGTCAATCGCTACAAAGAATATTTTGCCTTGGGGATCTAGCAAAAACCGCCATGCAATATTCATACCTACGCTGGCACCGAACCAGGGGGTTTGGACTTTGCCTGTAACTTTAACTTGGGTATAGCCATCTTCCACTGGCTCAGATACGCCGCGTTCTGGGAGCATCTTCAGCCCCTGGCATTCTTCACGCATATAAGCACGAATTGCGTCTTGACCAACAATTGGTCTTTCAAAGGGAGGTTGCAAAGCACCTTCGGAACGAAACAGAGAAACCGCAGCATCAAAGTCATTGGCATTCATGTTGTTGATATAGCCAAGCACCGTAGGATTGTTGATGCCCTCAATGGTGACTTTAGTCCGAAATGCTGGTGCAGTGGGAGGAGCTACTGGCTCTGAGACTTTTTTGTAACTACCAGGAGCATTCGGATCGAATCCCATGCTAATTACGGTATTGCGTAGGATGGTAATTTGTTGACCTGAATCTGCATTGCCAATGGCTTGTAACACATCGGCAGCTTTAGGAGAAAGCTTGTAACCTGGTGGAATTGGAGCAACGATTCCCTGAGCCATCCACTCTCCTAACTGATACCAAAAGCCTAACTTGATATTTACGGTGAAGGATGCATAAGAACGGCACAGAGGAGTGTCAGCACGGTTAGCCAAATCGTACATGACTTGCGTTTGAGCCTCAAAAGGCATCTGCTTAATTTGTTCGAGTAAGCCTTGTGCAAGGATCATGTTGGCTGCCCCAGGAGCCGCAACTGTAATACTTCTACCCATCTCGGTATAAGCAAACCAAAGTAATGCTAATTGATCTTCAGCATTGAGCTTAGAGAATGATTCGACGACGGTTGGAACAACGTCAGCAACTAGGGTGCCGGGAAAAATACTTTGAGCCGACTGGATGGTAAAAGACATAGCAGAAATTCCAAAAAAAAAATTACAGTTCTACCAAATGTGAAAAATCAAATGTGCAAAGACCGAGGAAAAATGCGTTTAATTGTTAATAAAGGCACTTAGTAGGTTTTGCATCATTAAACAGCCTGTTTTAGACATAGTTCTAAAAAAGGCATAGTGATGCGTTGCCGTTGAGTTTAGATACTTGGCAAAGCCCATTGCAGGCTCAACTGCATAGTTATTTAGAGAGCCTTAATTAACGGTGGTTTAACGCATTAATACTGCTTTGTATCTTTATGTAAAGAAACATAACAATTTCGTTACAAATAAGCAATACTTTCTCAGTTATATATAAATAACTTCTGCTTATGTAAAATATAAGTTTTACTGATGTTCAATTTAATGCAATTGGTTGTATGAATTCCCCTCCAAGAATCACTAAAGATGCCATAAATCATCACAAAGACGCGACAAATCGCCGTGTCTACAATAGTCTTTCGCGATTCATCGCGTCTCTTGCCTTAACCAAACAGTATTAAGCCGACCTTGTACAAATCCGAAATACCCTACTCATTTGGTACGGTTTCCACTACCTTTCTTCTTGTGTCAAGTGGTTGCAAAAAATATTTACAATAGTTAATATTCGTTTACATAAAGCAAAAGCAAAGAATCAAAAATGACAAGTAAAGGCTTTACCATTAACGAACGCGGTCAACTCAACAGATTTGCGATTGAACCCAAGGTTTATGTTGATGAAACTCCACGGATAGGATTCACCAAATATGCCGAAAAACTCAATGGGCGTTTGGCAATGATTGCTTTTGTTTCACTCATAGCTGTAGAAGTTATCACCGGACACGGTTTGATTGCATGGCTAACCAGCCTTTAAAGAAGACAATTTGAGATTTATTAATTTTCTTCACTTGACGAATAAAGCAATTTAGAGGCAAACTTACTTATGAAAACTGATTTTGATTATCCCAAAAAGGATTTAATTGGACCCGTTGTTTTTAGACCTGCTTTCAACAACTTTGAGACTATCAATGCAAATCAAGCCTGGTCATTGTTTTTTACTGCCGGTCAAGACGACAAAGGACTTGGACAAGAAATTGAGTTCGGCAGATTTTTCACTAACCTGTTAATTGCCATTGGAGTAACTGGAATTATTTGGGCGATTTACTTTAGCCAATTAGGATGAGTAAGTTTGTTCATTTCTAGTGTGTAGTAATTTCAATAGAGGTCTTGGATTTGGATACCAGGACTTCTTTTAAATTTTCAATAGGTTTAAAAAACTCTATTTAGCTTTGGAAAAAGTTTGATGTTGATTGGATTTATAAAGCTTCCCAATTTGTCACGGTATTGTGGATACGTGGGCTTAGAAGTAGCACAAATTGTTTCCAAACATCTTGCTGTTCAAAGTAAAACCTATGTAATTCAAAATAGAAGGGTATTGATACATCAACTTTTAAAGTCTGGTCTAGATGCTCATACAGCAGATCGAACTGTTACTGTACTTGTATCAAGCCCGGTTTTACAATTAAGCAACAAGAACCAGTGTGCAATTAATTGTATGGGAGAGAAACCATACAGGTAGTAAAAAATATTGGGGTTAAAGGAGAGTTTACAGGTGACAAGTAATAATCTGTACCCTATTCCTTTCTTCAGTCCCTACTTCAACGCAAACAACGAATCGCCTCTAATAAACCTCTAGCTTTATTTAGCGTCTCTTCGTATTCTTTCTCTGGCTCAGAATCAGCTACCAAACCTGCACCGGCTTGTACGCTTACTGTCTTATCATGCACTACCATTGTACGAATTGCGATCGCAGTATTTAATTGTCCTTCAAAATCGTAATACCCATACACACCCGAATAAACACCCCGACGACTAGACTCTAACTCGTGGATAATTTCCATTGCCCTAATTTTGGGTGCGCCGCTTACCGTACCTGCTGGGAAGGAAGCTTTCAGTAAATCCCATGCTGTTTTACCAATTGCTAATCTACCCACAACATTGCTAACAATGTGCATCACATGGGAGTAGCGCTCAACTACCATTAATTCATCGACTTTGACACTACCACTCTGACAAACACGCCCCAAATCATTCCGTCCTAAATCGACAAGCATCACGTGTTCGGCAATTTCCTTGGGGTCTTGGAGTAAATCTTGAGCCAAGGCTGCATCTTCCTTAGTAGTTTTACCTCGCGGACGCGTCCCAGCAATTGGGCGTACCGTAGCTATCACTCCACCATCTGAATCGGTTTCGGCTTTCACCATCACTTCAGGACTGGAACCGATGATTTGCCAATCTTGGAAGTTAAAGAAAGCC
This sequence comes from Nostoc sp. DedQUE09, assembly GCF_034530915.1. Lineage (NCBI taxonomy): Bacteria > Bacillati > Cyanobacteriota > Cyanophyceae > Nostocales > Nostocaceae > Nostoc > Nostoc sp. DedQUE09. The sequence continues at coordinate 14,524 of NZ_JAVRCE010000055.1, read as the reverse complement.
ATGTAAGGCGAAGGATTTATTTGACGTAGCGACCGATAAAGGGCAAAAGGGTCGCCTGTGTATGTTGTTGATAGTCGCTGAGAAATTACTACTTGAAAAATATCACCTGCTTTAATGTAATCTTTGGCCTTCTCAACGCTGGCACAAAAATCAGGGCGGGTAAAATTACTCTTATACTCCTCTGCTCCTCGGTCACTGAGCGTAGCCGAAGTGCTGCTCCCCTGCTCCCCTGCTCCCCTGCTCCCTGGCGGATTCCATTCCAATCGAGTTTTTTCTGGCGATAGAGGGAGAGATAGCTTTTCGAGCATCTGGGTGACGCGATCGCTAGCTTGTTGATATGCTGCTTTCAAATCTACATTCGGATCGCGTAAATCAGCATAAGCGATCGCCCAAATTTTCCGCTTCACCTGGTCAAAAATCAACAAGTGGTCTACCTGCATCCATAACCCATCAGGGATATTCCGCTCATCTGGTGGATAAATGGGCACACGCGGCTCAATCCACTGAATCAATTCATAGCCCCAAAACCCAAACAAACCACCAATTCCTGGTGGTAGCTGTGGTAATTTCACTGGGTGATAAGGTGCTAAACATTCGGCTAAAGCTGTAAAAGGGTCGCCAGCAAAAACTACCTCCGAACCGTCACGGTTTTTCTGAGTCGTGCGATCGCCCCTTGCTTCCAAAACCCACACCGGATCGCAGCCCACTAAACTATAGCGTCCCAGCTTCTCTCCACCTTCTATCGATTCCAACAAAAAGCTATAAGGCTGACCCGCACAGACTTTATACCAAGCAGATACGGGCGTATCTAAGTCCGCCACCCATTCTTGATATACCGGGACGAAGTTGCCTTCTTGCGCTAGGGTAGAAAACTGGGAGAAATTCGGAAAAATCATTATTTTTTAAAGGTAATTGGTAATTGGTAATGGGTAATGGGTTTTTACTTACCAATTACCCATTACTAATTACCCATTAGCTACTAACAGCTAGTTACGGGGCGTCGTAGGTAGTAACACCGCTAAACTTAACTTTAGAGGGGCTGGGGTTTTGTCCGATACGACGGTCTACATAACGCACTTTGTCACGACCTGGGTTCACCTTTTCGGGGAAGACACCATCAGCTGGGTGAAGTAAGGTAGTTTCTCCGTTGGGTAGAATCCGGTAAACTTTGTAATCTGTGATTTTGAGTTTACGAAGTTGCTGACCGCCCAAAAAGATGCCATATTCTTTCCGAGCTATATACAGCAGGTTTTCACCTTTGCGCATAGTAGCAGCACCACCGGTAGGCAATTCAAAAACTTGCTCTTTCGGGCTAGTCCAAGTGATAGCGTACTTTTCTTCAACTGCTGCTTTTGTAAGCAAGCCACCAGTGCTGCCAGCAAATAGCGGGGTTTGTCCAGAGAGTGTTTCTGCCATAAAGTCTGTTCTCTCAACGTTTTTAGGGAATCCTAACATCGCAACCAGGATCATATTGCGATCGCGTCATAGACTGTAACAGTTTTTAGTCATTTGTCCTTGGTTCTTTGTCATTTGTTAAAAACCAATGCTTCAGGAGTGCTGAGTGCTGAGTTAGGAGTGCTGAGTTAGGAGTTATTATTTCTCCTCTGCTCCCCTGCCCCTCTGCTCCCCTGCCCCTCTGCCCCATGCCCAATGCCTATTTACTCTTGACTTTTGTCCGTTTTTCCTCTTGGTTACTCCGAACAATTGGGATAGTGAAGTGAAACTGACTGCCCTGGTCTTTACCAGTTGACTCTGCCCAAATTTCTCCACCCCAGCCATTAACAATTTGACGGCAAATTGCTAAACCAAGTCCAGTTCCGCCAGTGGTGCGGCGCAGCGCTCCTTCTTCTTGATAGAAACGGTCAAAAACTACTTCTAAACGATTTGGTTCAATGCCGCGTCCGGTGTCAGCTACAGTCACCTCGACCATTTGACGGCTGTTGTAAATCGCTTTAATTGTGATTTCTCCTTGGGGTGGCGTAAATTTCAAAGCATTGTCCATAAGTTTTGCCAGTACCTCGACTAGCCAATCACCGTCAGCTCTTACTAAAGGTAGGCTTTCGGCAATTTGAGTCTTGATTTGGGGCGGCTTTTCCGTTGAGGAACGCGTGCGATTTCGGCTGAGTGCTAAATCCACACATTCTTGTAAAGTGAGGGATTCTGGATGCCATTCCACCCGGCCGCTTTCCAAGTTGGAAAGTGTAAGAAAATCTTGTACCAGTTTTCGCATCCGCTCTGAGTCGGAAAGAGCGGTGTTGAGCATGACTTGCTGCAACTCCACAGGCATATCTGGTTCGGTAGCAAGACTTTCCAGGCACACTTGAATTGTAGATAGGGGGGTACGCAGTTCGTGTCCGGTGATGGCTATGAGGTTGCTGCGGGTGCGGTCTAGAGCTTCTAACTGCTGGTTAAGTTCTTCTAGGTTAGCGTAAGCTTCCGCTTGGATGAGAGCTGCTCCTACTTGGGTAGCGATCGCTTCTACCAAATCCAATTCCCCAGGTTGGCACTCATGCGGTGGCATCCGGCAGTAATGTAACTCCACAATCCCCAATAATCGCCCTTGATAGAATACTGGTTCCATCAGCCAAGAACGAATGGCAAACTTTTTGGCGATCGTGGAAAGTCTTGGCGATTTGGTAACGCGGGGGTCACTCAGCGTATCGCTCACACAAACACCTTCGCCAAGTTCTACGATGTCCCGAAATAGGGAATTTTTCTCTAACTCCCAGGTTTGTCCGCAAACAGATAAAACACCAGGGGTCAAAAACTCGTGTTCAATTATGGCTTGGCTATCTGTGGCTTGAGCGCGGTAAATTAGACAGCGACAAGCTTCTAGGTGTTGCCCTAATTCTTGTGCCGCCACCTGGAGAACTTCGTGAGGATCGAGCGATCGCCGAATGGCAGTACTAATAGAGTTGACTAATCGTTCTTTTCGTGCTTGTGCAGCAATAGACCGATAAGCTTTGTGCAATTTGTACTGGCTAGCTTGCAAATAAGTTACTAAGCGCTGCACAAATGGGTCTGTATCAATGTCACAGGCATACTCGTTTACCTGTTCGGCTCCAAAGTAGTTTCGCGGTTCGCCAATGCCAAACCTCTGACGTGCCTGTTGAATTTTACTTGTCAGTTCTGGTCTGTAAACCAAAACCCGATCTAACAACAATTCGGCGGCTTTCAGGCTAACTCCCCTTTCTGATGTCCAAATTCCCTCAAATCTTCGGGCTGTGTCTATATCCAAATTAGGGCTTAGTTCCGGTAGTTGGTTATTTTTGGCAAGAGAACCAAGGTTTTCTCGGCAAACAAGACAAGTAGCATAATTGTCAGCAATCACTACCAAATGCCACTCCTGACTTAAGCCATCCGTTGCCTCAAAAGCCACTTTTTCATAGTGTTCCGAACTGTTGGCGAAATCCGTTTCTGGAGCAGCTAATACGTATATTTGGTTACTCCGCAAGGCAAGTCGCAGGTAGCGATGAGCTTCTTGGCGGTAGAATCGCTCTCGCTGGAAACTAGCAATTACAAGGGGTTGAGCTAAAGTCGCAGCCAAAACTTGATCTTCCATCGCGTGGGAGAGCGCCGTTAGTGAAGCCTTAAAATATAGCTGGGGCCGCAAGTTGGGTAGGGACTTTAGCAGATCACTTAGCACAGAAGTCGAAATGCTCATGAATTATTGTTAAACGCTCAACCTCGATCAGATCCACGTCACAGCTGCATTGTACAAATTCCAAGGGACTCTCAAGTTAAATAGATAGTTGCAATATGTAAAGAACGCTAATAAGCGCTTTTCGCCAAAGCAGTCGCAACACTTTGTTACCAACTAAGGGGCGTGGAACTTGATTTGTTGATTGACAGCCTATTACGCCCAATATACATTCAGGGCAACTGATGCTTTTGCTTGCACAGGTAAAATCTTTCAGGAGTAAGTACTAAAACGTTAATTCTTGTATGGTTTTAACTCCTGTGTTCGCTATATAACCACGGGTGAACGATTTACAGTCCATACAGGCAAAACAGCTTATCGTAGACATCGCCTACTTTGCCGACATTAATTTCTGCTCACTAAATCAATTTTCTTAGCCGTAAATCATGACTGCAATATTTACATAACTTAATTCCTGATGAGTGATTAAACTTAATCAATTAATTATCATAAATTAGTCTAATCAAATATCAAAGATTATTTAAAACAAAATCGGATACTAAATAAATTTTTTTTATGTTCACCAAAAACTGTAAGACGTTTTTGGTGATTATACTATATATCTTGTATTTTTGAAAGTTCAACGACTAATAAATTATCTCAAAATACTCAGTCAGTTTTCAATCTTGGTCTGACATTTATAAAATATAAATTTATCGACGAAAGACAGTTCTTGCTGTTCGCGCAGCGTGTCGTAGGCAGGGCAGTCTTCCTGCTGGCTTTTCATGGAAAGTACTGAAACCCCCATCAGGACTAGGGTAGGGTGTAGAGAACTGATATTGTCTTACTACACCCTACACCCTACACCCCACACCCCACACCTTTGCTCCTTTTCCACATACCGTGAAAAGTCAGAGTCTTCCTGCCGCCTCCTGCGGTCTCGACTGAGCGCTCGCCGGACGTTCTTCTGCATCCTTCAACAAGATTTGTTTATATAGATATAAGCGCTGCTATTTTGTCAGCAATATGTCAGGATTATTTTGGTTCGAATAGCTCAAACGAGTTTTAAAGAGTGTCTTTTGTCGGAAGTTGTGAGGATGAACAAGGAGCAGAGAGGATAAAGCAAAGGGAAAACCCATACTTATAGTGATTTACAGCTATTTAGACCACGACTGAGATGGGAAGTAGGGAGTGGGGGGGTAGTGTAGTTAAATTAATTAAAAAGCGCTGTCAAAGCAGGGCAAGATAACTGACCTGGCTCCGTACTTTGTGTCTCTCGACGATAAGCTATTCTTTATTTACACTACGTGTGTCGACACAAATCTTTCTTTTTTCGACCTAAATAAATTTAGTTGCTCTGTGCCAAAGCAAGAGAGTATTTTTTATTTCCTCTCTGCCTCTTGGGTAAGAGACTTCTACTCAAAAGACCACAAAAATACCTGTACACGGAATTTTGGCTAATGACCCCGGATACGCTAATGACCCCAGAAAAAATTTTTCTGGATGGAAAAACTTTTATTCCTGCCGAACAATTACCGATCCCGGAGTGGCCTTGTGTTGTGGCTGAAAGATCGCAACCGACACTGACGGTTAAAGATGATGATTTATTTTTTGTGACAGATACTATCGGGAACATTTCTGGCTGTTCCCTCAACGATGGCAATCCCAGTATGGGACTGTTTTGTTGTGATACGAGATTTCTCAATCGCTTAGAGTTGCAAATTGAAGGGCGATCGCCTGTACTCCTCAGTAGTACTGCCGAAAAAGGTTTTTCACTCTCCGTTTTGTGTACTACTCCCAGGATCGACGAACGCCTGAAAGCCGAGACTATCGGAATTCGCCGAGAACTCGTGCTGAATGGGGCGCTGTTTGAAGAAATAGAAGTATCTAACTACAGCACAACCACTGTCAATTTTGAACTAACCATCAGCTTTGATGCGGATTTTGTTGATTTATTTGAAGTCCGGGGCTATGACAGAGAAAAACGAGGTCGGCTTTTACGGCTAGTAGAACCTACGGTTGAGGAAGGAACATTTTCTCACGTCGATGGTGTTTCACCAACACCTAAAGAGCCATCTGCTTCTAGAGAAGAATCCTTAACACTCGCCTATCAAGGTCTGGATGGCTCAGTGATGGAATCTCGGATTCTATTCCAGCATCGGCAACCAGACTATTTCAAGGGTTACACTGCGGTTTGGCAGCTTGAGTTGGCTTCTCACGAAACTCAAAAGCTGGGCTACCGAGTGAATATGTTGAGAAACAACCAGTCCAGTTCAACCGTAAGCGCCGCCACTACATTAGGACAAGCGAAAGCCGCTGAGTGGATGGAGGAGCAACACTGGGTACAACAAATTACCCGCATTAGCTCAGATAAGAGTACCTTCAATCGAGTGATTGAGCGGGCTGAACAAGATATGTATTTGTTGCGCCAGTCTTTTGGAAAGCATAAGACTGTTTCCGCCGGGGTGCCGTGGTTTTCGACACTATTTGGGCGAGATTCGCTGATTACAGCTTCTCAAACCCTGATGTTAAACTCGCAAATCGCCAAGGAAACTCTGATATTACTGGCAACATACCAAGGTAAAATTGACGACGAATGGCGCGAAGAAGCACCGGGTAAGATTTTGCACGAGTTACGTTTGGGAGAAATGGCTCGTTGTCAAGAAATTCCCCATACACCTTACTACGGTACAGTTGATGCCACTCCCTTGTGGCTGCTGCTCTATGCCGAACATTATGCTTGGACTCACGATGGAGAACTCCTAGAGCAACTTTGGCCCAATGCTCTAGCAGCAATGGAGTGGATCGATCGCAATACCAAAGAAACCACTTATCTCAGCTACTTCCGTACATCGAAACGCGGTCTTGCTAACCAAGGTTGGAAAGATTCTGGCGACTGTATTGTAGACCGTAAGGGAGAATTAGCCAACGGCCCAATTGCCCTTTGTGAGGTGCAAGCTTACGTCTATGCTGCAAAAATGCGCCTATCAGAAATAGCCAGGATGAAGAAGCGGCTTGATTTGGCTGATCGTTGGCAAGAAGAGGCGAGAAATCTTAAGGTTCGTTTTAATCAAGATTTTTGGGTGGAAGACCAAGATTTCTGCGCTCTGGCTTTGGATGGAGAAGGCAAGCCAGTAGACAGTATTACCTCAAATCCTGGCCATTGTCTGCAATTGGGACTCTTCACAGACGAAAAAGCTCACAGTGTAGCAGAACGGTTGCGGGCACCAGATATGTTTAATGGTTGGGGCATTCGGACTCTAAGTAGTTTGTCACCCGCTTATAATCCGATGGGTTATCACATTGGTTCGGTTTGGCCCCATGATAACGCTCTGATTGCAATGGGATTGCGATCGCTCGGTCTTATCGATCAAGCCTTAGAAATATTCCAAGGTTTATTTGACATGACTCAGCAACAACCCTATCAGCGTCCTCCAGAACTATTCTGCGGCTACGAACGAAACGGCGATAATGCTCCTGTGCAGTATCCGGTTGCTTGCACTCCCCAAGCTTGGGCTACGGGTAGTGTTTTCCAACTACTGCAAATGATGGTTAATTTGGTGCCTGACGCTCAAAATAACTGCTTGCGAATCATCGACCCCGCTTTGCCAGAATCGATTAATCGCCTATCATTTCATAATTTACGAGTCGGCCCCACCATCCTCGATTTGGAATTTGAGCGTTCTGGGACTACAACTGCTTGTCGCGTTGCGAAAAAACGGGGCAATTTACGGGTAGTTATTGAAGCTTAGAAAAAGAGTAGGGGGTGGTGAATTATCCACTCCCTATTTTAGGCTTGGTGCGATTGCTCAGTGACATAATGTCAACATTGAACTGCCCCAGATAACTTTTGCATCAATTTCAGGGGTTTCCTTCAGTCCGTTGCAACCGAATTGTTAGCCTGCGGCATTAGTCTTGCATTTCCCACATGAAATCAACCCCGTAAAAACAACCGAGATAGAGCAGCATACCTCTGGTTTCTTCAGCAGCTATTCTGTAGTATTTTGAAATACATTGAAAGATATACCAATATTCATCTACTTCCTCATCCCATAATGTTCTGTAAACATCTGGATTCAATACACAAGCTTCTTCATATCTGTTAGCAAACTCTTTTTCTGAAATTTGAAGCAGCGCTTCGGAGATTTGCTGAGTTTCTGAGGGAACAAGATATTTTACAGGGCCGAAATCTTTGAAACTACCTTTTGTTCCTTCAATTGAGGTTCTGCCCATCACTGCATTGATTAGCAATCGGTTGTTTTCCTTTTTTCGGGCAACAATAAAAGGTATCTGACATTCTTCCCACAAAGATATATCCTCAGTTAGCAAGTAGTGCATTGCGTGCCAAGAATCAATCTCTAGTCTTCCAATTTTCCATTGCTCCTCAGCAATAAGAGCGTCCAGGTTATGATTAATTCCTTTTTTTTTAAGTAGGTATGTAGATGTTGGACTGCTCCGGTTTCTAGGGCTTCTTTTGCATGAAGGTACAAGTCCAACACATACAAATCTTGTTTCGCTATCTCTAAAAGAGGTGTGGATATTTGTTTGAAGTTTCCCTCTATTCCCATACCTTATTTTTATCAGGGTATTCCGTATATATGCCCAAATAAGATGTTATACAGTTATATGATGTGTGCCAGAACCTTGCCTTGTTTAACTGCTGACTGCGCCACAGGATTGAAAGCTATTACCCAGTCGCTTCGGTGAGTGCTTCAGGAATTATCTCACCATTCACACTATGCAGTTTCAGGCTAGCGATGCGAACGCCTCAAATTCAAAAATGGTAATAAATTTCTGCTAAAAAAAATTTAAGGATGTAAAAACAACAATCATTTACACCCAAATTGCTTACAGACGCGATTAATCGCGTCTCTACGTTATGCTTCTTCGGAATTATCTCTTTTATGTCCTGGGGATGCTTCGTAAAGTGCATCGAGATGTTGACGCGCATCTTCAACGTTAATTGAACGCATTACCAAAAGTGGCTCTTTAATTAAGTTGCCCGCGCTATCTAATAACTCTGGATGGGGTACAAACTGTTTCTTTGATGAATAATAACCATAGTTGCCTTGGTTATTCATTGGCGACGAATTCGTGGGGTAGGTTCGTTCCCGATCAAAACTGAACATAATCAAGTTACGAATTAAGTTGCCAACAGCTATAAATGCAAGGATTGTAAAAGCAAGAATGTAAAGCAAATGTAACATTGGATTTTCCTCCAGAACAGCAATTTTTAAAACTTTATTTTGTAACGCTTTGTTTCGCCGATACTGTACTTACAGTTAAGACGAGTATTCTACGCACTTTTTACGCGCTTACATTTATATGAAACTATTTGTCAACCGTTATTCCACTTACGGTAGCATAGGATACATTATTTTGTTAATCCAGCTAATGTTAAGAAATCCTTAAGAATTATCTATTATCTCTTTAACGATTGATTTACCATCTTGCGTAGACGCTTCTTTGGCTAGTCTTGAGACACCGCTAAATTGTCTGCCGAAAGTTTGCGCTTAAACTTCACGTCCTTGACGAAAGCGAATTGCGACATTCCAGCATTCTGTCACTAATTCATGCCAAGGCATTAACGTTGCCATCTCAATCCCGACTTGTTTATCAGTTGCATTAAATAGCATCTTCGCCGTATTTAGTTCATCTTGCGCTTGCTTGACCCGCAAGAGCAAGTCAGATTGCTCTTGGTGACTCATAAATGATAGTTCCTCAGTTTCGAGTAAATGGCGCGATCGCGTAAACCAATGCTGAAAATCTTCCAGCAGCGGATCTAAAACCGTTTTCAACAACTCAGTCCCTGGTAAATTTGAGTCTGGCATAAATGAGAGGAATATTTCAAACTTGCTTACTAATATTAACGTTATTTACGTTTCTTAACATTTGCAGAATTATTCTCATAATTCCCAGATGTAAAAATTTGTAACAAAGGTCACAAAATTTATTATATAGTCTTGATAACTGGTTTGTACAGTGCCTTTGGACAGGCATCTATAGGTATATATGACATCAAGTTGTAATTCATAAGATAATTTAGCGATGTCTACGATGGTCACTGAGCGCAGCCGAAGTGCGGGCTACGCCTACGCAACCAATCCTGAATTTGACACTCAGGTAACAAATCAAAAATTTATCTTTATCTTTGGATTGAAGAAGAATTCAGGAGTCAAAATTCAGGACTCAGAATCAAACCGCTACGCAAAGTCATTAGTCCAAGAGAAAGCACGCCCACTCTCTAACATAGTTTGAATTACTCCGATGAAAAAAAATTTTTTCTGCCCACTGTCAAAGCAAGTTTACAGTGAACTTTGTTGAACTACTCATGGCATTGCAAGGGATAGAGTATGCACCAATAACTAATGACAAATGACAAATGACTACTTAACCAAAGTCGTTATAGTTGAATAAGCCTACAGATTCAGATAAATCACCTTTTGTAATCACTTCGCCAACGGTTCAGCAGCCAATGTCGCCAAATTCATCAAATCAGTCCGAACAATCAGAGCAAGTTGAAAAAATTTATTTACCGCGTACCAGCGAATCGGAGAACTTAAAGAAGATTCGTCACACTGCTTCCCATGTTATGGCAATGGCAGTACAAAAGCTGTTTCCCAAGGCGCAAGTTACAATCGGCCCTTGGATAGAAAACGGTTTTTACTACGACTTCGACAATCCAGAACCATTTAGCGAAAACGATCTCAAAGTCATCAAGAAAGAGATGGCGAAGATTATTAATCGCAAATTGGCGGTTATTCGAGAAGAAGTCAGCCGCGAAGAAGCCGAACGCCGGATTCAGGGAATTAACGAACCTTACAAGCTAGAAATCCTGGCAGATATCAAAAACGAACCAATCACGATTTACCACCTGGGGAATGAATGGTGGGATTTGTGTGCGGGGCCTCATCTGGAAAATACTAGTGAATTAAACCCCAAGGCAATTGAATTAGAAAGCGTTGCTGGTGCTTATTGGCGTGGGGATGAAACTAAAGCCCAATTACAACGCATCTACGCTACCGCTTGGGAAAGTCCAGAACAACTCGCTGAATATAAGCGACGTAAAGAAGAAGCGCTACGGCGAGATCACCGGAAACTGGGTAAGGAACTGGGATTATTTGTATTTTCTGATTTAGTGGGGCCGGGTTTACCTTTGTGGACACCCAAAGGTACTCTGTTGCGGAGTACTTTAGAAGACTTCCTCAAGCAAGAACAGTTAAAACGGGGTTATTTATCTGTAGTAACGCCTCACATTGCCAGAGTAGACTTATTCAAAACCTCTGGACATTGGCAGAAATATAAAGAAGATATGTTTCCTTTGATGGCAGATGACTCCGAAGCTGCTGCACAGGAACAGGGGTTCGTCATGAAGCCGATGAACTGCCCCTTCCACATCCAAATATATAAGAGTGAGTTGCGCTCTTATCGAGAACTACCGATGCGCTTGGCGGAATTTGGCACTGTTTACCGCTACGAACAATCAGGGGAATTGGGCGGTTTAACACGGGTGCGCGGTTTTACTGTGGATGATTCTCACCTGTTTGTCACCCCAGAACAGCTAGATAGTGAATTCCTCAGTGTGGTGGATTTGATTTTGTCGGTGTTCAATAGTCTGCAACTAAAGAACTTTAAAGCTAGACTCAGTTTCCGCGATCCAGCTAGTGACAAATACATCGGTTCCGATGAAGTTTGGGACAAAGCCGAAGGTGCAATTCGCCGTGCAGTCGAAACCTTAGGGATGGATCACTTTGAAGGTATTGGAGAAGCGGCATTTTATGGGCCCAAACTCGACTTTATTTTCAGTGATGCCCTAGAACGGGAATGGCAATTAGGAACTGTGCAGGTAGATTACAACTTGCCAGAACGCTTTGATTTGGAATACGTCGCCGAAGATGGTGTTCGCAAACGTCCAGTGATGATTCACCGTGCGCCTTTTGGTTCACTAGAACGGCTAATTGGGATCTTAATTGAAGAATACGCGGGCGATTTTCCTTTGTGGTTAGCGCCAGTGCAAGCTAGATTACTGCCAGTGGGTGATACACAGTTAGACTTTGCTAAAGATGTGGTGGCGAAGATGCGTGCATTGGGCATCCGTGCAGAAGTTGATACCAGTGGCGATCGCTTAGGTAAACAGATTCGTAATGCAGAGAAAGAAAAAATACCCGTGATGGCTGTGGTGGGAGCTAAGGAAGTGGAAACTAATACCTTGAGTATTCGTACCCGCGCTTCTGGGGAATTGGGAGTTATCCCTGTCGATGAGGTGGTGGATAAGATGAAGGATGCGATCGCTAAGTTCGAGAATTTCTAAAATCTAATCGCAGACGCACACTAATCACAATTGGTGTGCGTTTTGTCTAGTAGATCAGATTATTGGCTAGCTGGTAGGTTTTGGCAAAGGTGCGATCGCGTTCTACTTGCAGGCTGAAACCCTAACTTTGTCGTTGCCAATTGGAAAACCCTAATTTTGCAGTAAACTTTAAACTTTCTGCATAAATTGATTGAAATTTATTGACAATACTATATGCTGACATTCTCGCAGTTATAAATGTTGAGAAATTTATATTTAGCTTGCAAAATTTTCAGAGTTAATCAATTAATAAATCTGTAAACTTACCTTTGAATGAAGAAGAACGCTCTCTTTTAGGTGTTGTGAATCCCGCAGAGTTTGACAAAGCCGTTGTCATTGCGTCGAAGTATGTTCAATTTCCGACAAATTGAGGAAAAGTAGATACCGAAATTAACCAGAAAAAGGCAACGATCACTGCTTTTATTTAACAAGCAAACAAGAAGTATTGCAGTCACAGAAATATATGATAAAAAAAGTATTTTTATATAAAAGTTGTGATTAACAAAGAGAATATTATGAGTAAATATGATTATATTGTCATTGGTGCAGGCTCGGCGGGCTGTGTTGTCGCCAATCGTCTAACAGAAGATGGTAAAACAACCGTGTTATTACTCGAAGCAGGCAATCCAGCTACCTTACCAGAACATCAAGTTCCTGTAGACTGGACAAAACTATGGGGTACTGAGGTTGACTGGGCATATTTTACGGAAGAAGAACCACACTTAAATAACCGCAAAATCTATTGTCCGCGCGGGAAAGTCTTAGGTGGCACCAGTTCGATCAACGCGATGATTTATATTCGAGGCAGTCGGCATGATTATGATCGCTGGCAAGAATTAGGCAATCATGGTTGGAGTTACCAAGATGTGTTGCCATACTTCAAGAAATCTGAAAACCAGCAGCGTGGTGCATCCGAATTTCACGGTGTTGATGGATTATTGAATGTCACAGATCCCATTGCTCCTAGCGTGACATCACAACTATTTGTGGAAGCAGCTGTCGCACTAGGCTATGAGTGCAATCCTGATTTCAATGGCGTAGAACAGTCAGGCGCAGGACTTTATCAGTTAACAGTCAAAGATGGTAAGCGACAAAGTACAGCAACTGCATTTCTGCTGCCAATTCTCGATCGCCCCAACTTAACAGTTACCACTGGTGCATTAGTCACTCGGCTACTATTTGAGGGAACGCGCACTATTGGAGTGGAGTATCTGCATCAAGGAACGATGCACCAAACCTTTGTAAATCAGGAAGTTATTCTCAGTGCTGGTGCGTTCGATTCACCTAAACTGCTGATGCTCTCTGGAATTGGGAATGCAGAACATCTGCGATCGCTAGATATTCCTGTAATCGCTGATTTGCCCGGTGTCGGTCAAAACCTCCAAGATCATCTTCATGTCGCCGTTGCACACCAAGCAACTCAGGATTTACAACCTGCCTCAACTAGCAATATCGCTGAAGCTGGATTGTTCTTGCATACTGAAGGTCGTTTAGATGTTGCACCAGATTTACAGTTTCACTCTGGCCCTGTTTTGTGGACACATCCTGCATACTCCCGCGAAGGGCCAGGATTTACTGCTACAGTCTGTCTGACTAATCCCCAAAGCCGTGGTGATCTTACCCTGCGTTCTGCTTCGCCCCACGATCCAGTTGTAATTCGGATGAATTATCTCCAAAATGAATCTGATTTGCAAAAGCTGCTTACAGGGATTAAAATTATCCGCCAGATATTCCACTCAGATGTCTTTGATGAGTTCCGAGGTGAGGAAGCTGCTCCCGGCGCTGAGAAAAAAAGTGATGAAGCTCTCCTAGCTTACATCCGGGAAACCTGCGACACTGTATACCACCCTGTCGGCACTTGCAAAATGGGAACAGACTCCGATTCAGTGGTAGATCCCGAACTGCGGGTACATGGTGTTGAAGGGTTGCGTGTTGTAGATGCATCAATTATGCCAACTATTAGCACGGGAAACACCAATGCACCCACAATTATGATTGGGGAAAAGGCAGCAGATTTGATTAAAGCTACCAATCGGGTTTTAACGCAAGTGCCGTTAGCAACTGGTGTAGATGCCGAGCAGCTTGTTGTTAGCGATCGCTCTGCCTAAATTTATATGTTTTAAGCTGCGATCGCAATGTATTTAATATCAAAGACTCGTTATAGCACTTCTTGTTTGTGTGAGGTACACCCGTAGGGGCACGGCATTGCCAATTGGTGTCAACTTAAGCTCAAACGCTTATTCCACAGGCATTTTACCCCCCTTAATCCCCCCTTATAAAGGGGGGAAACAAGAGAATCTCGTTCCCTCCCCTTTATAAGGGGAGGGTTAGGGTGGGGTAACGCAGATCGTGATGGGAAGCCAGAGAACTGAATATCAGGTTTTGACAAGGGTTTGACGTTAAGTTGACACCAATGGGCACTACCGTGCCCCTACACCCCACGGTATAATGTTGTACTGCATCTGAATGGAAACCGCTATAACGGAGATAAAAGGTGGATTCATCCAGTTCAAATACTCGTTAACGGAGATAAA
>NZ_JAVRCE010000054.1:0-54417 GCF_034530915.1 Nostoc sp. DedQUE09 | reverse complement strand
CACTCAGCACTCAGCACTCAGCACTCAGCACTCAGCACTCAGCACTCAGCACTCACCACTCAGCACTCACCACTCAGCACTCACCACTCAGCACTCACCACTCAGCACTGAGTTGGTAAACCTTTAGAAGGTGAAAGTTGTTCTCAGCGTACCGATAATTGCATCATCGTTATTGCTGTTTTGACCAGGAGAGGTCAACCAGATTACACCGGGGGTAATCGAGATGTTATCTGACAAGCGATACTTGTAAAAGCCTTCAAAGTGATAAGGTATATCATTACCAGTACCAGCAAAAACTCCTCCTCGGTTAAACGCATAAGGTTCTGCACCAGCAAAAATCCCTAAAACGTTACCCTTTTTACCGAAGTCAGGTAAAGCTACCCCAAGACCGTAGCTCCAAGCTTGATAATCATCATCAGCACCAAAGCCTGTGACATCGTGGTAAGAAACGAAGCCACTGACTGACAGTTTATCACTGGGCCTGAAAGCTGCTGATATCCCATAAGAATTACTGGAAGATCCGTTTAGGGTAGTTAGAGTGTTAGCTTGACCAGTACCTACGACGCGGTTAGTACTACCCAAACCACCACCTAGATCGAATAAATTACCACCCCCAGCACCATGATAACCGTGAACGTAGGTAGCACCTATAGATAAGCGATCGCCAACACTAAAGTTCAATTGTCCCAAGGCTGCATAGTTACCCTCTAACAAACCTTGATTTGCCACAGGATTATTAGCATTTGATGCCAAGTAACCTATAGTCAGTGAACTTGGTTTGAAAAAACTGCCACCCTTACCAAAGGGTAAAGTCAGTGCCGCACCTGCACCACCACCAATGCGATAAATCGGACTTTCAGAAGCAAAGGTAGACAAAGCACCATTACCGCCATCAAAGTCCTCAAAGTAAGGGTTGTTAGTGGCAACATAATCGCTATGAATACCTCCGGTGCCCGCAAAGTAAACTTGGGCTGGGCCTATGGGTACGTAATAAGCTAGCCAGTCGATAATGACACTATTGTTAGTAGTACTGCCGATTTGAAATGTTTGCGTACCTTCAGCAGTATCAATCGCAACACCATTATCCCCTACTTGTGTAAAGGCTAGTGCGTTCCCGGCTGCAAGACGGGTGTGTAAAACGTCTTTACCTGTGAAGCTGGTTTGCAAGTCTAAACGTACCCTATCTTGGAAGACAGTATTATTCGCATCGCCAGTGTTATTGCCAAAAATATCAGTGACGGCAAAAATAGCTTCACCCACCAATTTTGTGGTGGTAGAAAACTGATTAGCTTCAAGTTCCGCAGTCCGTGCTTCTAGAGAATCTACTCGACCGCGTAGAGTTGCCAATTCTGCCGAGAATTCCTCCTGCAAACGCTGGAGAGTCGCCAAATCCTGTTTTGTCACCAAGTCAGCAGTTGCTGTGGCAATCAGTTCATTAACTCGATCTAAACAAGCATTCAAACCTGCGGCAAACTCATAACGAGTCAGTGCCCGATTGCCACGGTAAGTACTATTGGGGTATCCTGCAATACAACCATAGCGCTCAACCAAAGATTGCAAAGCTTGGAATGCCCAATCAGTCGGCTGTACATCAGAAAATTGAGAAACTGATGTGACTTGAGACAGTGAAGTTTGATTTTTGCCTTCGTTGCTGTAGCGATTAACCTCTTCTAAAACCTTATTTTCATCAGTCTTTTGGGCAACCAATTGCTGCTTAACTTTTGGTTGCTCTGTTTGACTGAATATTGAAGCATTAGCAGCTATTGGTGCTTCTGTCTGAGCAGTTTTTGCCTTTATATCTTCAGAAGAACTTGCTACTTCAGCAGCAGCCATAGCCTTAGCGGAAACCAACACCGTCACTCCCAAAACTACTGGACTTAGTACCAGAGTTTTCCACAATAAATGAGACATTTTTATTTTCCCTTCCCAAAAAATAACCAAAATCAGTTGGTTCAAGAAAAAGAGAATAAGTAATTATTCTGCTTCTTGGGAATCTTATCAGATTGCTGTTACGTAAGCTATATATCGAAGAAAATTTTTACAGATAAGGAATTGTCAAGTTTTGCAGATAAATTATTTGCGAAAGATTGAGTTTATAATAAGGGGATTTCAGTCGTTTTTGTGCTATTTTCGGACTTTAGCTTCTTGTTTTTAACCCTGATTTGCGGTAGTTGCTTTTTATCTTTAAATTTATTCCTAAATCAAGAAAGTGTATTTGTATATGAAGTTTTGATTATAAATTAGTAATCTTTAATAGTAGCCAGTTTTGTGTCGGGATAGGCTACCCCAAACACATTTCCATCCTTCTTTAAGCCCCTGATTTAGGCAGATAATTTTTCATAACTATCAGCAGTTGTTGCTTCTAAGCCCAGAATGGAATACACGTCTGGTTCAGATGTTCCGTGCATCGTCAGAAGCAAAGCGTCGATTAAGGCTTTAGCTTTAAGCAGCGTTTCCTGAAACTCCATCTCTGGCTCAGAAAGGGCTATAATTCCGCCACCGATACCAATGGAGGTTTGACTGGGAGTCAAAACAGCAGTCCGAATCACAATATTCAAATCGGCTGAACCATTCAAGCCTAAAAAACCGATCGCACCTGAATATACTCCCCGCGCTTCTTGTTCCAAGCGATCAATAATTTGCATGGTGCGGATTTTCGGCGCACCAGTCATCGATCCTCCAGGAAATGCAGCTTGCACGCAATCTACAGCATGTAAATCTGAACGTAACCGCCCGCGTATCGTTGTCACCAATTGATGTACTGTTGGGTATGTTTCCACATCCATTAATTTTGGTACGTGGATGGTACCAACTTCACAGACTCGCCCCAAATCATTGCGTAACAGATCGACAATCATCAGATTTTCAGCTCGGTCTTTTTCGCTGTTGCGTAGCTTCTCACGGAGGACGAAATCGGCTTCGGGGGTTTCTCCTCGTGGTAGGGTTCCCTTGATGGGTTTAGTTTCTACCCATCCTTGGCGATCGATTCTTAGAAACCTTTCTGGAGATGAGCAAGCGATAGCTACGCTCGCCGCAGGCATCGCAATTTCACCAAAGCGCAAAAATGCAGCGTAAGGAGCCGGATTAATTTTACGTAATGTGCGGTAGAACGTCAATGGATCGGGGGTAGCATTGGTGTACAGCTGATTAGTCAGGCAAACTTGATAGGTTTCGCCTTCGTGAATTTCGTCTAAGCATTGCTGAATATCTTGAATATAATTTTGGTAAGTGCGACTCAAGCGGAACTTAACAGGCTGACAATTTTCTTGGGGTACAAGAGAAAAAAGAGAATCTAGAGTTTCGAGTTGTTGCTGGATATTATCAAACCAAGTTTCTACTTGTTCTGTTTGTCCTTTTTTGATTAATTGCAGCAAATAAAGGCACTGTTCTTGATGATCGATCGCAATCATGCGATCGGCAAGCAAAAAAATTGCATCAGGTAATGGTGAAGAATGCGCCAATGACGCTCCACATTCTGCCTTAAGTTCATAGCCAAAATAGCCAATAAATCCACAGTTAAAATCAAAAGGTAACTCATCAGATTGACAAAATCGACAGTCTATTTCCCGCTTCAAATACTCAAAAATACTTTCGGTGCGATGAGTCACAGTATCTGACTGTGTGATGATGAGTTCTTGCGTTTGGGTATGATATCGCACCAATAGACTGTTTGCTCCGCTGCCATCACCCATAAACGAGAAGCGAGATAGACCAGGCTCTACACGGCTACTATCTAGCCAAAAAGCGTTTGCTCTATCTCCAAACAACTGTACAAATATTTGTTCTGTATCTGGGCAGATATCTAATTTACGTGTATGTAATTCAAACTTCTCTTCCTGTTTTTGGCGGGGTTTATCCATAACAGGAGTAACAGATCCATATCCAATCCAATATTGCTTTTGTGGACTTCTTGACTCTGCCAATAAGCTTTCAAGTCCCACCCCTCCTGCCTCACTTCGACTCCTTTCGACTTCGCTCAAGGCAAGCCGCTCAGTGACCACCTGTCTCCTTGACGATTTCTCTGTAAATTGCAGCGTAATATCTCGAAAGTTTGCTAGTAATTTTTGTCCATATTCTGTACAGATAGACTCTGGGTGAAACTGTACGCCCCAAAAAGGTAGATGGCGATGACGCAATCCCATCACCAGTCCTGCTTCAGTCCAAGCAATTTTTTCTAGACACTCAGGTAGTTCATTAGCAACTAATAACGAGTGATAGCGCACCACAGAAAAATTACTAGGAATACCTTGAAATAATTCCGAATTATTATGATAAATTTTACTGAGTCTACCGTGTCGAACTTCCGGTGCATGAATCACTCTTGCACCATGTAGATAGCCAAGTCCTTGATGCCCCAGACAGACTCCCAGCAAGGGCACATCCACATTCTCAATTATCTGTCGGCAGACTCCAAAATCTTCTGACCTTTCTGGACGACCGGGACCAGGTGAAATCACAATGTTGTCAAATGCAATTTCTTTCAATTCATCCCAGTTAAGGCGATCGTTATAAATTACCAGAGGTAGTTTACCATTTACCTCTGCAAGCATCTGGTAAAGATTAAAGGTATAAGAGTCATAATTATCAATAATTAATGTTTGCATACATACTTAATTAACGACTGTGTAGAACATTTTTGCAATTAGAATAGCACCTAGATAATTTATCTGCTACTTTAAATTTTTCGGTTCTATCTTTGTTAATAAGTTATGTTGTCATGCACTTTGCGGTTCTTGATTTTGGTTAAGCTTGTCCTGACTGCCTGTAAAGTATCCTAGCATAAGGTATTTCCAACAAATAAATTATCTAATCTTGTCGGGTGGGAAGTATTCGACTCAGCCCTCACCTCGAAGTCCTGCTCACCCTGAATATGGAACAGGTAAGGACACCCATATCACAAGAAAATTGGGAATATTTTTTTATTTGGAAGTCCCTAAATCTCGTGTGCAAAACTCATTAGAATTTTTCCGGTGTAAACATTACAAAAAATAAATAGATGAAAAGCCCTAGTGTCACCAGTCCTAACAGTCCCAACCCCCAAGCTTGACTGCGGGAAAGTTGTTCGCCAGTAGCTGCATAGACTACAGGTGAAACCACTAGGTTGAAACCCATCGCCAAGAACAGATACAATGGTAGCTTTTGTCTACGCCATTGACACCAGATTTCAGTTATTTCTTCTAATACTTGAGATGCAGCGATGCCTGCGGCGAGCTTCTCTACGAGACGCTCCGCGAATGCTAACGCACGTTGGATCTGAATATGTTTCATAGTAAATTAAGACAAAGGTAGGATAATATAGGTGTTTTATAAAACACCAAATTAACCTAAATATGGATATTTGGTAATATTACATTTTAATAATTGCATCCAATATTTTGTAGCATTTTTTTGAGTTATTTCTATATCGCGCAAATTATGACCTTTGCCTATATTTAACATATAATATGTTAATTGTAGAGCTATAAATAAATAAGTTAAACCCAAAGGTTTTAAATGTTGCAAAAATAGGTGATATATAACTTGAAGTTTCTGTCTATGGCGAAAATGCATCCACCATTTTGTTTGATGTTCGGCTATACTTTTTTGTAGGCCTAATATAGCTTCAATCTCTATAAATTTATCTCTTACTTGATTATAAAACTTTATTTCTTTTTCAATGTTTCCAGCCTTGTATGATAAATCAGCATCGTCAGATAACTGATAAGCTTCACTAATTAAATGACCAACATTTTCTGCTTTTTGTTGGTCATATCCAAGTTTAATATATATTTCAGTTGCTGCTTCTGCTAATTCAGCAAATTTTTCAGCATCATGTAGCCAATATATTTTTGTTTGTAGTTCTCCTAAAGTAGAGGCTAGAGTATAATTCATCAATTTGGCTTTAAATATGCTTTCGATTATCTAATATCATGTCCGTATAATTAGTTATGATTTCCACAGTCATTGCACCCCACCCCCAGCCCCTCCCCGCTCTTCGGGAGGGGAGACAAAGCATAGCTTTGGCGGGGTGGGGTTCTTCGGGTTTAATAAGCAATCAAGCGGACATGATATAACTTAAAATTAAACACTAAAATCTAGCTTTTTGAGCATCTGAACTCAACTCGATCCAAAATTAGAAAATTAAGATTACCTAATGCTACTTTGATGTATTAGATTTAGCCGATCTTTTTACCCACCAAACTCATTAACTGCTTATCCAGTTCGATGAGGTAATCTCTACCGTAAGCTCCATCCTCTAACCCTGTAACAAGATGATTGGGAATGTCTTGAGTATATTTCCTCGCTACAAGAACCAGCAGCCAAAGCGTAGGCGTAGCCCGTCGTAGACATCGCTGCTACTGTATCTACATCCCCAGTAAAAGCGATACAATCTTGTAAAAGTTTGCTCATGCTGTCATTTCGCATCACCGCAGTAATCGCTGCTCTGACACTCATCCAGCCTTTAGACTTGACTTCACCTTCCCACGGTTTATTCCATCCAGATACATAACCTTCCAGAAACCGTCCTAATTTGCGTTTTGCTCCCAGTCGATAGATAAAATAATGCGACATTAAGGCAGCCGCAACGGCAGCATTGATCCCATCAGGTGTATTGTGGGTAATTGCCGCTTGAATTGTTGCCGCCTCAATCACTTTTTCTGGTGTGGGATAGATGCCAATGGGTACTGCACGCATTGCACCCCCGCTTTTGTCACTATCAAGGTTAATTTTGGTTAAAAACTCTTCCCCATCCTGAATTTCTCCCAGAAAATGGTAGAAGTTTCGAGCATAACCTTCTCTTCGATCGCGTTTAAAAGCTCTAACAAAACTATCGGCTAAAACTTCTGATATCCACGGTGCTTGAGCGACAATCACTTCCGCAATGGCAATACTCATCTGGGTGTCGTCGGTGTAGCTGCCAAGATTGAGTCGAAACCGTGGATGTTCAATGTATCGACTCAAATCGTTGTTAGCGATGGTTTCGTCTGCATATTCAAAACCTGCACCGCAGGCATCTGCGTAGGCGTAGCCCGCCGAAGGCATCGCTAACTCTAGCAGCATAAGGATATTAAACTAAAAACGGACGCGCCAGAAAAAAGCTAGAAACTGATTTAGCATCTACCGGCTCTCCCTCCAGAATAGCTTTTTCTAATTCTTCAGGAGTCATAAATACAGTTTCGATATCTTCGTCTCCATCTTGTGGGGGTGGTGTCTCCAGCTTTTCTAAATCTCGCGCCAGAAAAGCATAGATAATTTCATCAGAATAGCCAGGAGCTAAGAAAAATTCGCCTAACTTATCCCATTTATGGGCACTATAGCCAGTTTCTTCGGCAATTTCACGCTGTATTGTTTCTAAAGGCTCTTCCTTTCCTTCCAATGTCCCCGCCGGAAATTCTAATATCCGTCCCTGAATCGCAAAACGGTACTGGCGTACCAATATAAGTTTACCTTCCGCTGTCACTGGTACAGCTAGGGCACCGCCAGGGTGACGAATACATTCCCATTCTCCTTCCGATTTATTCGGCAAACGCAAGCGATTAACTTCAAAATCAAACTTGCGTCCTTTATGAAACAGGCGTTGTCTTAGCAGTTGTGGTAATTCTCTACCTAATGGCATAGTTAAATCTGATTATCTGTGAATACAGAGGCAAAATCAGTGTTCTTCTGCTTTTAAGGATGGTAATTTTAATTGTCCATCCATAAATGTACATCAGAACAGTCTACCTCTTTCAGCAGCTCTTTAATGACACACCCGGAAACTGGTTCTATCCAATCTGGGGCAATTTCTGCCAGTGGGACTAATACAAAGGCGCGATCCCGCATTCGTGGATGGGGAATTTGGAGATTTAGTGTATCCAATTTAATGTCATCATATAATAACAAATCCAAATCTAGAATTCGTGGTCCCCAACGTTCCTGACGCACGCGCCCAAATTGTTGTTCAATTCCTAACAAAATTTCTAATAACTGTTGGGGGAGTATTTCTACCTGTAATGTCACGCAGCCATTGAGGTAATCTGGCTGTGGTGGGCCGACAGCTTTGGTTTGATACCAATGGGATCTGGCTTCTAAAACAATACCTGGCGTTTGGGCTAAAGTCTCTATAGCTGCTTCTAAAATTGTCTGGGAATCGCCGATATTACTACCAAGAGCAACGGCGCTTCGTCTTAGCTCTGCTTCGTCGTAGCCTGGTGTAGACATTATACTTTCCTAAAATAAGCCGTTTTTGGGCTGTCTTTGCGGATACTTGTTAATAGCTTTGATATTCGCAGTAGTTATCAAAATTGCGGCATTTTTTACAAAACTAAATTAACCAAATTTAAAAAACATTATTTTATAGTGAATTTAGTTAATTATTGATAGGATATTATACTAACACAATGGTAGTGCTATAACCCCAAAGTTAATTGATGGTGGTTATATAGTTGCTTACTAATTTGAGCGAGGAACTGACGTGGGGAAGCTTACCTCCTGGTTCAAGCGAAGACCAACTAATTTGAGTGACTCTGGACAAGGAGGAACGAATGAGAGCTTACCACCAAAACATCTGGCGCAGACGAGGCAGTTACTGAGCAAAATGAAAATTTTACCATCTAAGATCAGGGTCAATCGGGCAACTGGCGCTAAACCACTCCATCGCCGCTTATGGTTTTGGGCAGGTTTAGGTGTTAGTGGTGGGATAGTTGCCTCGATCTATGGCATCAGTTTAATAGATCGGACTTTGCCAGATCAGTCCGAGCTGAATGCTGTGTTTCGAGAGCAAACACTGACCATTAAAGCTGCTGATGGCACTATATTACAACAACAAGGTGAAGCGACCAGAGAACAGCTAAAACTAGAACAAATACCAGATAATTTAAAAAAAGCTTTCATCGCCTCAGAAGATAGAAGGTTTAGGCAACACAACGGAGTCGATCTGCAAGGGATTGTCAGAGCGGGTTTGAATAATTTGCGATCGCAAGGTGTGGTAGAAGGTGGTAGCACCATCACCCAACAGCTAACGCGGATTCTGTTTTTAAAACAAGAGCAGACAATCTGGCGCAAACTTAAGGAAGTCCGCCTTGCTCAAAAAATGGAGCAAGAATTAACCAAAGATCAGATTTTAGAGCGTTACCTAAATCTGGTTTATTTGGGAGGTGGAGCTTACGGTGTGGCAGATGCCGCCTGGGTATACTTTAGTAAGTCGCCAGATCAACTTTCTCTGGCGGAAATGGCAACGATTGCTGGATTAGCTCCTGCTCCTAGCTTATACGCCCCAGACAAAAATCCCGAAGCGGCAAAACGGCGGCGAAACCTAGTATTGCTACGGATGCAAGAAGATAAAATAATTACGTCAGAGCAAAGGCAAGCAGCCGTTCAGGAGCCATTAGCCCTCAAAAGCAGTTCACCCAAGCGAGTCCAAGTAGAATCACCCTACTTTACCAGCTACATCCAAAAAGAATTGCCCAAGTACGTTTCTCCTAATGTGCTAAAAAGTGGGGGTCTGGTAGTAGAAACCACGCTAAACCCAAGTTGGCAAAAAGTGGCAGAAGAGGCAGTTGCAAAAACATTGCGAAATCAAGGACGCTGGGAAAACTTTAAGCAAGCAGCAATGGTGGCCATAGACCCCCGCAACGGTGAAATTAAGGCCATGGTTGGGGGAAAAGACTTTGGTAAAAATCAGTTTAATCGAGTTACCCAGGCACAACGGCAGCCAGGATCGACATTTAAAGGGTTTGTATATGCAACTGCGATCGCTACTGGCAAAAGCCCCTACGATAGCTACGAGGATGCACCCTTTGTCGTAGACGGCTATGAACCGAAAAACTATAGTGAAAACTTCCGGGGTTCAATGAACATCCGAGATGCCCTCACCCGCTCTGTTAATATTGTTGCGGTCAAGGTGTTGATTGATGTGGGATTTACACCAACGATTAAACTAGCCCATGATATGGGGATAAAATCTGAACTCAAGCCCACCTACTCCTTGGCTCTTGGTTCAAATGAAGTCAATCTGCTAGAGTTGACGAGCGCCTATGGCAGTTTTGCGACTCAGGGATTGCACGCAGAACCTCATGGTATTACCCGCATCCTCAACCGCCAAGGCAAAGTCATCTGGTCAGCTAATTTCAAGTCAAAACGCGCCCTGGACGCTGACAGTGCCGCCATCATGACTTGGATGCTACGCAACGTCGTTCAAGCGGGAACTGGTGGTGCTGCCCAATTAGCTAATAGACAAGTTGCAGGCAAAACCGGCACCTCCGACGAAGCCCGCGATTTATGGTTTATTGGCTACATTCCTCAGATGGTGACAGGGGTATGGCTAGGTAACGATGACAACCGCCCTACTTATGGCAGTAGTAGTAGTGCCGCTTACACTTGGCGCGAATTTATGGAAAAAGCGGTAGAGGGGATGCCTGTAGAAAAGTTTCCCAAACGACCCAAGTTAGACGGTCGCAAAGGCACTATCAAAGCCCAGTCCATCAAGCCCAAACAAGTGCTGAATCGTTCTATTGCCTCTAAAGATGATGACTCAGAAGGGGAAAGTGCGAGAAATTCTGATGATAGTGGTTCATATAGGAGACGTAGAAGAAGGAGGAGCTATTCTCAAGAAACACAGCAATCCAGCGATTATACTCCAAGACGGAGAAGGCGCGATCGCAGCGAATCAAGTTCTAGTAACTCCTCCTCAGAATCATCTACTCCACGGCGACGTTATAGAAGAGTAGAATCTGATTCACCCCGGTCTAGAAGAAGTCGGCGAGAGTTGCCTCCCGCAAACAGTTCTGGTTCTTCAGGTTCTTCATCGTCACAACCATCTTGGCGGGATAGACTTAGACCTTCTAACCAGTAATGAGAAGTGGGCATTGTTGAGACTATGCACGACTTGGTAGGGAGCAGGGGAGCAGGGGAGCAGGGGAAACAAGGGGACAAGGGGACAAGGTGACTTAAGTCAGAATTTACAACAAGTCTTTACCCTTGTCCCCAATTCTCGTTGTCCTCAAGTCGTCTTTAGTCAATCAGACTCAATCTCAGAAGTCAAAAGATAAAAACGCCCAGTTAAAAGTACTGCACCCATAAGTAGCCCTAGTATTAAACCCAACCATAAACCTATAGCACCCCAGTCGAAAGTGAATGCCATCAAATAGCCCCCACCTAGACCTATTCCCCAGTAAGCAAATATAGTAATTAACGCTGGCACTTTGGTGTCTTCCAACCCGATTAAAGCACCAGCAGCAATAGTCTGAATAGAATAAAATATTTGGACTATTGCCCCCGCAGCCAGGAAAGAAGTTGCCGTTTTAACTATCTCGATATTATCTAAATTACTGGTGTCCAAATACATTGCCATAATATAGTTGGGAAACAGCCAAAAAATTAGTGCCACAATACTTACAAAAGGAGTAACAAGCGCAATGCAGACTAATCCCGCTGTGCTTGCACCTTTGAGATCGTTTTGTCCCCTCAACTGTCCTACTCTCATTGTGACGGCATAGGAAATACCTATAGATACCGTTTCGACAAAACTTTCTGTCTCGACGGTAATTTCATGTGCTGCTAACGTCTCTGTTCCAAACCACCCCATCAGTAAAGCAGTGGCAGTGAATACTCCAATTTCTGCTCCATACTGCAACCCCAAAAACCACCCAGTTTGGAAGATATCTATAAACATCTTCCTATCAAATTTATCTAAAGCGCTATTAAGTTGGTATTTTTTAAAGTAGTTATCAAAGCAAATCCAACTGGCGGCGGCAATAAAATTCAACCAAAAAATGAGTGTGCTTCCCCAACCGATACCGGCTAAACCAAGGGCTGGTAAACCAAATTTACCGAACATTAGCGCGTAATTAGCAACTGCATTTAATAATAGTCCCGTCACCGTAATTACTGTTAAAAATTGGGGACGATTGAGGGCAGAGCTAACTTCTTTTAAGATACAAAAACCGAGTGCAGCCGGAAAACCCCAAACAATAGACCGCAAATATGTTTGAGCTAATAACACATTGCTTTCTTCTTGACCAGTTAGTAGCAGGATATAGTCAAAATGCCAAATGATAAACATTATAGGTAAGCACATTGTCACGGCTAACCAAATTCCTTGACCGGTAGCACGGCTCACTTGGTCTATCTTTCCTGCACCAAAAGCATTGGCGACACTTACACCCGCGACTGAAAGAACAGAACGACAAACGGAAGCTAAAGTAGAAAAGGTCACAGCGCCTAAAGCACCCGCAGCTAAAGCTTGGCTGTTAAGTAAGCCCATCATTACCCCATCCAATAAAGGAATGCCCGCTTCTAATATTTGAGTAATTATCAAAGGAACTGCTAATTGCAAGCAAGCTTGGACTTCTAATATTAGTTCTGACTTAAATTCTTTTGAAGTTAACTCCATTGGGGCGCTAAAAAAGCAATACTAAATACATTAAGATATATTAACGCCATAGGTGTAATCAACTCAAGCTATTAGCGATCGCCTCTCCAAAAATTGTGTTTTATCACCCTCTTTTCAGCACAATTTCCAGTAGGGGCGCAAGTCCTTGCGCCCCTACCGCGTGGTGTTTTGTCCTTGGTAAACACAAATGACTAATGACTAATGACGGTCTACAGGGAAAATAGTGCAATATGTAGGCGCGTTAGCTTATCACTATGAGTTGTGAACTTTGAATTAAAAAATTGCTTGAACTCAACACTCACAACTCATAACTTTCTCAGATTATCGCGCTGGTAGTTGTGGGTGTGTGGTCGAGTACTTTGTCACTATGCCAGAAATCTCAGGGTTGTAAAGCCTTAGATAATTCCAGTAGTTGCCAAATACTTGCCGCACATAGTTTTTAGTTTCATCAAAGGGAATTTGTTCAACAAACTCATCTGGATCTTTTGTAGTTAGAGTTTGCAACCATTTGGAGACATTGCCGGGGCCAGCATTGTAACTAGCGATCGCCAGCAAGGAGTTATTGTTATATTGATCGTGGGTATGACCCAAATACCATGTACCCAGCATGATGTTATCGTTGGGATTTTCTAAACTTATTGTTTTGAAATCCACCTTGATTTGTGGCGCGATCCATTTAGCTGTACTCGGCAACACCTGCATTAAACCAGTAGCTTCAGCGACAGATTTGATTTTTGGTTCAAACCGTGACTCTTGACGCATCAAAGCAGTTACTAGCAAAGGATTAAGTTTACGGTCAATAGACCACTTTTCAATCTCTCGCTGATAAGGAAATGGATAACGCGCTTGCCAGTAGGTGATTTGTTTACTCAGAGTCTGATATTGGGCAAGTTCGGCTGGTATTTCCCGGTCTTCCAATTTAGAAATTTCATCAATTCCAATGAGATTTTCTCCTTTAGCCTGCCGCATTAACCCTTCGGTAAATTGCTCTGCTACCGTTGGCTGAATTTTGTTCTGAAATTCTGTTTGCCATTGTAACCAGGCATCGCGGTCTTGACCTAGCAGATACAATTCTTTGAAAGTTTCAGAACCAGCAGGCGGTAATGGACGCTGGGGGGCGATTACTTCTGGGTTCATGACGCGCACGTTGTCAAAATTGCCGACATTTAGCCCCAACATTGTCGCGGCTCGCCATGCATAGTAAGAGTAAGGAAACTGGCTAACCACATATTCATAAGCAGTTTTAGATTCTTGCTGTTTCCCTAGTGCAGCCGCCCATTTACCTACCCAAAAGCCCGCTCTTGGAGCCAAAATACTATTGGGGTTATTAGTGACGATTGGTTCTGCCCATTGCCAAGCACCGACATAATCTTTGGCTTCGGCTTTATCTTGGGCGATTTTCCAACGATACTCTGCTGCTTCGTCAGAGTTACCGTATTTACCTATGAGTAATTGCCACGCCGCGCTAGCTGACTTTTGATCCTTGAGAGTTTGGAGGGTTTTGGCTTTTTGTGCCAGTGCAGTACCAGCTTGTTTGGGAAATTTACTAATTACCTGATCAAGATAGGGTAAGCCGTCTTTAGGTGTTTTTGCGGTTTCTGCTAACCGCAGTAGTGCCGTCCCAGTTTCCTCACTATTGGGAAATTCCTGCACTAATTGTTTATAGGTAGCAATCGCTTTTTCTTTATCTTTGCCTCCTACCTGTAAACCCCGTGCAGTACGGTAGAGGTTGCGCGATGTTTTGGGTGCTTTGGCGTAAGCATTAGCCGCTTTCAGAAATTGACTATTTTCCCAATAGCTAGTACCAATGAGTTCCCAATCTTCAGGTTTGAGGGTAGTCTGTTTTACTAACTGATCCAAAACGCC
Source organism: Nostoc sp. DedQUE09 (assembly GCF_034530915.1). Lineage (NCBI taxonomy): Bacteria > Bacillati > Cyanobacteriota > Cyanophyceae > Nostocales > Nostocaceae > Nostoc > Nostoc sp. DedQUE09. The sequence continues at coordinate 40,199 of NZ_JAVRCE010000054.1, read as the reverse complement.
CACTATGCCTGGTTGATCGTAGGCATACTTAGCCAAAATCAATTGTAATTGTGGCTGATTGGGATTTTCTTGCAAGCGTTTGCGGATAATTTCCCAAGTTAGAGGATTGGAAGGAAATTGAGCGATCGCAGTTTCTTGTTGCTTTGGTTGAGCAATCAGATATAACGCTTTCACGCTGGCAGCTTCTTTGGGATACTGTTTCAGCACCCTTTGCCTGAGATCCGAGGCTTTGCCGTCCTCGCCCAGCATATCCTCTGCTTGGGCTTGTTTGAGTAAAATATAGGGCGCGAGGATGGGATAGTCTTTCTCTAGTCCTTGGAGTAAAACTAGGGCTTTTTTCCCTTGGGTTCTTTCAATATAATCACTCGCCAAAAGATAACGAGCGCGATTCCGGTCTGGCGATCGCGATTCTTGAGCGATCGCTGCTAGTTTTGCCGCCCGTTCTGGCAGCGATTGCGATATCAGCCCAAAAACGGCTGATTGGGCAACACTACCGTCTGATTTTTGCTCTGCTTGATTCTGACTCAGTCTGAGCCATTTTCCCAGAGACTTGCCAATCTCAGGTGCTGATACCATTGCCCCAGTTAAAAAGGCAAAGAGTGCTGCACCCGCAATTATCGAAATTTGCTTTTTCTGTAGTTTCTTCAGCATGAATACCCGCTGAAAAGTTTCGGTGAATTTCTTGAAACTCTAACACTCCTAACCATCAGTGTTACCAATTTTTAATTTTAGATTTTTAATTTTATGTAGAAAAATACTAATTTTCAATCCTAGAGTTGGTAGTATTGAGTCTATAGCACATATTAGATACTATTACATCTATCTTAGGTATATCTTAAAGATCCTAGTAGGTAGCTCTTCTGCTGGGGATTCGGTTCCTACTGATTTAGAACCACTGAACTTTCCTACCCTACCAAAAGCTGACGCTACAAATCTAAAACTCTTCTCTCGATAGATAAAATTTATCGCCACCACCTGAGCGTTTTTCTGGGCCATTAGTTTTGTAATGGCGTGGCAACCCTAAAGTTGTGCATTAGGAAAAAGCAGAAAATATTGATTTATCTCCGTTTTTTCAAAAATCTACTTTCAACTTTTTACCCTTGCCACGCTACAACCAAATTAAAGCTAATGTGGAGCAGGTTTTTCAATTTGTGTCTACCCTGACTGTAGCCGAAACAGTCAGAGGAATGGCAGCGGGGTTTATTATTATACTTTCAAGCTTGCAAACATGCTCTAAATTCCCCATTCATGACATTCTGAATTCTGACTTCTTATTTAAGTTTTTCATGAGCAGCCAAAATAATTTTTTCGGTTTCTTCCCAGCTAATACATTTGTCGGTTACAGAAACACCATATTTTAATTCTTCTTTACCAGTAATCGGTTGACTACCTTCATACAAATGCGATTCCAGCATCATGCCAACAATTGATGTATTACCATCCACTATTTGCTGAATAATATTTTCTAAGACAGCACCTTGTAACTTGTAATCTTTATTGGTATTGCCGTGGCTACAGTCGATTACAATTCTCGGTGGTAAATTTGCCTGTTTTAATTTCTCTTCTACCAGTTTGACATTTGCTGGATCAAAATTAGGTTGACTACCACCCCTTAAAATTACGTGACCATAGCCATTACCTTTAGTTTGAAAGACGCTGACCTGACCGTTTTGATTAATTCCCAAAAAATTATGCGGATTTCCAGCTGATTGTAGGGCATTCAAAGCTACTTGAATATTGCCGTCAGTACCATTTTTAAAACCTACAGGCATCGAAAGCCCACTTGCCATTTCACGGTGAGTTTGTGATTCAGTTGTACGTGCGCCAATAGCAGACCATGTAATCAGTTCACTGATGTATTGAGGGATGATTGGGTCTAATGCTTCTGTGCCAGCAGGTAATCCCAACTCTGTAATTTTTAATAGTAGCTCCCGTGCAATTAATAAACCTTTCTCTACATGGAAAGAATCATCCATATCTGGATCGTTAATTAATCCTTTCCAGCCTACGGTTGTTCTTGGCTTTTCAAAATATACTCGCATAATTAGTAGCAACTTATCCTTGACTCGCTCGGCCAATATTTTCAATTTCTCAGAATATTCGAGCGCTGCTTTTGGGTCGTGGATTGAGCATGGGCCAACTACTATAAATTTTCTACGATCTTGAAAATCCAGGATATCTTCTATTTCCTGTCTATATGCTAAAACTCTTTGTTCGGCTAATCGTGTTAAAGGTAATTTTGACTTTACTTCGTTGGGAGTTAATAAAATGCGATCGTTCTCAATGTTAGCGTTGTCGATATTACTATTAAGTAATTTATTGTGCATGGGGATGCTCTGACAATTTTATATACGCACTTCAACTCAGAAGTGTAACACAAACTCATGAAATTTTAAAATAGCTTATTTTTTAATTGACAAATTTCTAATTAAACTGTAGTGAACTAAAATAATAACTGAAAAGGGGAAAAGATATTTCCCCTTTTCTTTGCTATTAGACTACTGATTCAGTGGTAGTGTATATAATTACTGCCATACAAACACTTTCGCTTCGTATGGTCCCAAGTCTGTGATGATGCCATCGTCACCAGATTCGACATCATAATTGCCTGTCCACTCGTGCCATGTACCAGCGCTAGGAAAGTTAGGAACATGATAGCCAGCTAGAAAATCTCCTGAGAAATTTGCTATTACAACTACACGAGAACCTTCATCATTCCAACGAGTATAAGCTAATACTTTCGCCTCTGCATTTTCGTGGATAAAATCAATATTTTCCGTGTAGAGAGCATGATTGCTTTTACGCAGGTTAGTTAAGCCTTTGTATGAATCAAATAAACTACGATTTAAATCATTACTTAACAGCGTCCAATCAATTTTGGATGATTCAGGTTGTTTAGGTTTATACTCGCCAAATTCTTCTCCCATCCAAATCAAAGGTACACCAACAGCAGTCATTAGGATGGCTACTCCTAATTTAACCCGCCGAAAGGCTTCTTCGTCAAAAATCTCACGGTTCCCCAGTTCAACCATGACATGATTATGGTCGTGGTTAGTGAGGTAATTTACCACATTGGTAGCACCCAAAAAGCCTTGGCGCTTGCAGTCAATGACATCTTTGAGACGTTCTAAATCAAATGTATCACCGCAAATGTGTTCTAGAATGCAGTGATAAAAACTGTCATGCCAGCAACCATCCATTGGCCCATCTACATTGGTAATGCTGGTAGTTTCAGGAATATGTTCAGCAACATTATAAAAAGGCTTCATGCTAGCAGTTTTTTTGGCTTCCTGAACAACCCAGTGCATGAAGTCGTAGTTAGCAATTTGCCGCGCTGCATCATAGCGAATACCATCAAGATGATATTCTGATATCCAAAAACGGATTGTCTCACCAATAAATTTCCAAGCTGGCTTAATATCTAATTTTTCATCATAATGTTCGTAATTAAACTCAGGCCCCCAATTATTATCAGGGTCACGAGGTTCGTGATGATACCAATAATCGTGGTCAATTTGTGTTAAGGGAGCAGATGCTTCTGAGTGGTTATAAATACCGTCAAGAATTACACGAATACCTTTGCCATGACACTCATCAATCAAATTTTTCAACTCAGCAGTTGAACCATAACTTGATTCTGTTGCAAAGAAGTGGCGCGGATTATAACCCCAACTATAATCACCAGGATATTCTTTAAGTGGCATCAATTCAATAGCGTTGATTCCTAGTTCACACAAATAATCTAACTTTTCAATAACGTGTTTATACTTGCCTCGTGCGTAAGGGTCATCCTCGCCACCAGAAAAGTCACCAACATGTAATTCATAAATTACCAATTCATGGTCAGCAGGTAAAGGTTTATCATCATGTTGCCAAACGTATGTATCGGTAATCCTTTCGCCATCTTTGACCCGGATAACACCATCATCTTTTCCACTTTGTTCATCTATATCAGTTGCACAGGGATCTGTAACATCAACCCATTGTTCTGGTTCAAAAAACCATGAATTTGATTGAACGCGAAATTTATATTTATAAACGCCGTCTTCTAGTTCAACACTTGTGCGGAAATAACCATCATCACCTTTTTCCATTGGAATTTCTTGCCAATCAGAAAAAGAACCAATTAATGCAGCTCCTTTGTTATAAGGTGCAAATAAATTAAATTCAATTGGCTTTGCCATAGAACGTGTTTGTAATATCAAGGGTTGATAGAAATATTCTCTGATGCTCAATTGAATTTGCAAATAGCTCTAGAGAAAGAATTATGCAACTAGCGCTTCTATCTTCAGGATGAATTTATCAAAAAAATTGTAAAGAATTACTGTTCTTAGCATTTTTTGACTGTGTATCATATTTTTTTACTAATATCAAAATTAAATTAAAGTAAGGCATTTTTAGCCCTTAATACTACTAAGCCTAAAATGTTATAGAATTCAAAGTATAAAATTCTAACGGATAAATAATGGCTATTTCTTAAGTTTTTCAATAACAGATATTCAGTAAAAATAAGATATTTTTTACTAAATATCTGCGGTATCAGATTACTCAATTTTGCCGTTAATTTGTTTGTTGTAGATAACTTAATAACCAATTTGCCGCCGTTGCTCTGCGGGTTTGCCGAGGCCCAAATTCCCCAATTTTATATCCTTTAAAACCTAGCTTTTCTTTTAGCATTTGTTTATTTTCAGCAGGAATGGAACGAGTCAACTTGACTATTGCGGGGCGAGATTCAATAAAATCTGGTGGTTGTGGGTAGTCATTCTGCCATCCTGGTGCAACTAGGCTAGTGTCCCATTGTGCAGTTGAGGAATCATACCGATAGCCTAAATAATGCCATAGCAACTGGTTGACTGTGGCATCATCAAGTTTATCATCAAGAATTGCCCAAATTGTTTCTGTACTGAGTGGTGGCAGGTTAGACATAAAAAAATCAAAATTCCAGGTTTAAAAACTGACTACTGTTGAATTAAATTCACAATATTTAGCAGGTAGTAAAAAATACTTTATCACTACTTTGCTACACTCCCAAAGATAGAGATAATTTTATTTTTATCTACACCTACTGGAAGATTGATCCGCTACAAGCATTAGACAAACTACTAAAGATAACCCGAATAAAGAGATTCGCTAACTCAGGAGGAAAATTATGGGAATAGGGGATATGTTCAGAAATATAATCGGTGACAAGCAGCAACAACGTGATGAAGAATGGGATAATCGCGATCGCCAGCATAGACATCGCCGTAATGATGACGACGACCGGGAGTACAGACATCGCGGCGACGATGATGACGACGACCGGGAGTACAGACATCGCGGCGACGATGATGACGACGACCGGGAGTACAGACATCGCGGCGACGATGATGACGATGATCGGGAGTACAGACATCGCGGCGACGATGACCGGAGGTATAGGCATCGCGGTGATGATGACGATGATCGGGAGTATAGACATCGCGGCGATGATGATGACGATGAGCGTGATTAATTTCGCCAGTTGAAATTAAAAACAGGTTGTGTATACACAAACTAGGTAGACTGGAAAACGTAAAGATTAGACCAGTCTATGCAGAATTCCACAGCACTGCCAAAGATCATCCGCGCCCATGTATTCATTTCTGGCCGAGTCCAAGGAGTGGGCTATCGCTATTCCACTGTGGATACAGCTAGCCAGTTGGGATTAACCGGTTGGGTGCGGAATCTCCCCGATAATCGAGTAGAGGCAGTTTTTGAAGGGGCGCGAGAGGTTGTGGATAACATGGTTCGCTGGTGTCACTCTGGGCCACCTGCTGCTGTAGTTAAAGATGTTGTGGTTGAATATGAAGTACCAGAAGGGTTACGGGGATTTGAAGTTAAGCGGGTTGAGTAAATAGTTAGTCATTCGTCAGTAGTAAGCACTTCAGTGCTTAGAAAATAAGGACTAAAGTCTTTAAGTAGGTAGGCGTAATTAAACATAAGATCAAACCTCACCCTCCTTACTAAGGAGAGGGAAGCCGGGGACAGGGTGAGATTTTATGTTTAATTTGATCCACTTGCTTACTACGAGCTTGTTTACCCATCAATTTAAACTTGACAAACCACTAGTTTACCGCCTGTGAAAAATTTTGATTACAATGCAGATGTCAACTAGGCGGCGTGCTGTCTATCCACGTAAATCCAGAAGATACTCAATGAGTAATCAATTAAAAGACTACAATCCCAGCGGCGTAGGTGAAATAAATGGCAACCTCTTAGGTTTGCCCTGCGATTATGAGTCTGCAAACTTGATTGTTTTTGGTGTGCCGTGGGAAGTCACTGTTTCCTATGGTGCTGGCACTGCTAATGGCCCACAGCGAATTCTAGATGCTTCGACTCAATTAGATTTGTTCGATTTTGATAACCCTGATGGTTGGAAGCAGGGAATTTTTATGGAAGAAATTCCCCAGGATATTTTAGAGAAGAACACATACTACCGTGCCTTGGCAGCAAAAATTATTGAACGATTAGCCCAAGGGAAACAACTCTCCGATACACCAGATTTAACATCTGTGTTGGCAGAAATTAATCAAGCTGGTCAACAGGTTAATCAATGGCTGTTTGAAAATTGTCAGGCAGCATTTAATAATGGTAAGCGAGTTGCAGTCATAGGTGGAGATCACAGTTCGCCTTTAGGTTATTTCCAAGCATTAGCAGCTAAATACCCAAACTATGGGATTTTGCACATTGATGCCCACGCAGATTTACGCGACGCTTATGAGGGATTTGAGTTTTCCCATGCGTCGATTATGTTTAATGCGATGAAAATACCGCAAATTTCTAAGTTAGTGCAGGTAGGTTTGCGTGATATTAGTCATGATGAAGTGCAAATGATTGACCAATCTGATCATCGCATTATTGCTTATTACGACCCAGCTATTAAGCAAAAGCTTTATTCTGGAACAACTTGGATTGATTTATGCCGAGAAATTATTAGTCATTTACCTGAATATGTTTATATTAGCTTTGATGTAGATGGTTTAGATCCAAAACTCTGTCCGAGTACGGGTACTCCTGTTCCAGGTGGGTTAGAATTAGAGCAAACTTTTTGTCTGTTCCGAGAATTGGTCAATAGTGGAAGAAAAATTATTGGCTTTGATATCTGCGAAGTCGGTGATGCGGAGTGGGATGGTAATGTGGGAGCGCGGGTAGTTTACAAGCTGGCAAATTTGATGGATTTATCAAATAGAATTCAGGAGTCAGGAGTCAGAATGGGCTAAACGCCCCGCTACCGCTAACAGAATTTATTCTGTCGGCTGGCGGATGAATAAGAGGATTTAAAATCCCCACTAAATCATTCACGTAACGTCTATGAAAGAGAAGATTTAGTGGTTTTCAATCAGTGGCGGTTCTGTAGCAAGATCCCGCAGGGTATCCACCACTGATTGTTCTGACTGCTGAATTCTTCAACCAGAATTTCTATAAGGAACAAACGATCAGTACATCAGCGTCTGTCTCTATATCTGTTTCAGAATCTAGAGACTAAACTAATTCCAGATAGTGAAGTTATGGAATTATATACTTTATTGTCTATTACTAGCTGAATACTATTTGTTTGTTCTATTTTACTATGAAAATCATGCGAAAAAACTACTTTAACACCAATCAAGGGCGAATTTTCACTGCTTTGATTTTGACTGGAATTTTATCTGTTGCTAGCGGTTTAACAGTTATCAAAAGTGCGACGGGCGCTTCTGCAAACTTCTCTCTAGAAACAAGCAATGAAGTTCTCAAAGATAATATTAAACGAAACCGCTTGCCACGTCCAGTAGCTAATGCAGTACTACGAGATTTAGCGCGTAGGCAGGGAATTCCTACTAGACAACTGCAAATTATTGACTATAATCAACAGACTTGGCGCAATGGTTGCTTGGAACTACCTCAAGCTGATGAATTCTGTAGCCAAGCCTTAGTTCCTGGTTGGCGGATTGTGGTATCTAATGGCAAACAAAACTGGGTTTATCATACCAATCATAATGGGCGATCGCTACGTTTAGCTTCGGCAAACACTCCCTCAGAAAATCTGCCAAATAAATTACCTACATCTGTACAAAATGCTGTTTTACAAGCTGCATCCAGACGTTTGCAACAGCCAATTTCTCAGTTAACCATTATTGAGGCTCAACAGCAAACTTGGAGAGATAGCTGTTTAGAATTAGCTAATCCTGATGAATTCTGTACCCAAGCTTTGGTATCAGGCTGGCGGGTGGTTGTCGGCGGAGTTGATCAAACCTTGGTTTATCATACTAATCAAAAAGGTTCCGCACTCAGGCTGAATCAAAAGCCTAACGAAACTACACTGGGGCCTGTGCAAATTCCAACTAGTGAGTTACCACCACCGTTAGATAGAGATATAGTGTTTCGCCAAATCTCCAGTGGGGGTTTTGCTGGCACAACCTATGAGACTGTTTTACTCCAAGATGGGCGACTCATTCGCGTGCGGATTGGTGATGCTAATGATTCTGAACGTAGTGTTCGCCGCGTTTCTGTGCAACAGGTACAACAATTTGTGCGATCGCTAAAACGTTCTCAGTTTAGTAAATTTCGGAATCTGAGTTACCCAGCCCCCAGTGGTGCTGCTGATTATATCACCTATACCCTCACCAGCCAAGAAGGTACGGTTCAGTACAATGATATTTCTCAAAATAACCTACCAAAAAATTTACAGACAGCAGTTAAAGCCTGGAATCAAATTGTAGCCAGCGCACAATCATAAACTTCATTGATGGAATTGAAGAATAAGAGAGTGGCGGGAACCTAGCTACAGAGTCGCCACTCTCTTATAAAGTGGCGGGTTTCAAATTTCCTAAATGCTGGCGATCGCGCTATCTTAAAAATTAACTTTCAAGATACGCGAAACTAATGAAAGGTGTTTACGCAATACGGTTCGGTTAAAGGTTTTTTCCCCTTTAACCCTTACCCTTTTCCCCAAACCCTATTCTGAGTTCAAAATGCTTATCCGAACCGTATTGGGTGTTTACGACCATATTTGGTTGAAATACTTATCTAATTCGCCGTTTTGTAAAATACCACATAGGATTAAAATTAAACATGAAGGCAACTGTTAACGATAAGCTACTCAAAGAGCAATATTATATTAAATTGTCAATACTCCAAAAGAAGTATATTAAAAATATTAATCAAGCCTATTTAGTTTAAATTGGGTAAGCAAGTTTGTAGTAAGGACTAAAGTGCTTATTACAAAACCTCTTGTACTAGCTTAGACATTACATTAGTACAGCACGACGGGAATCTAGCTACTATCTCAATTAACTAGATAAGTTGCTCTGAACAACTTGTTAAAGGTAGGCAAGTTTCCGCCACAGCGAACTAGTCGTTTTTGCTCAACTATACTCGATTGATGTAAAAATAGCACACTGAATTAAGTAATATAAACTTAATAAAAAAATGAGTAATAGTAAATTATATAAATTTTGGAAAAACAGGCTTGTATATTAATCAAACATTAATTACATGGAACAAGTCATTACTTCAATGGCAGATGCTTTGTTAGTCACCAGTAATTCAGGAAAAATAAAAAAAGTCAATCGTGCTGCTCAAGAATTATTTGGTTTTGAAGAAGAAGAATTAATAAATCAACCAATATCAGTAATCATTGATGAGGATCAACTTTTAATTAAAGCTATTTATCAACATTCTTATTTAAAGCCTAATTCCCAGAATCTAGAAGTAGTTTGCCGAACAAAAACTAGAGAAAAATTGTTGATTGCTTTTTCTTGCTCAGTGATTCCCAAAAAAACAGAAGGACTAGAAGATATTGTCTATATTGGTCGGGATATCACTGCTTGGCAACGCCGGGAACAGCGTACAAGTGCCCAGTATTCTATTACTCGTATATTATCCGAATCACAGAGCATAAGGCAGGCAATTCCACAAATTTTGCAGTCGATTTGTCAAAACTTGGGATGGGATTTAGGTGAACTTTGGACACCAAGCCAATATATTGGCACTTCGGTAGAAGGAGATAGTCTAAATGCAGTATTAAGGTGTGTGGAAATTTGGTCAAGTCGATTAGTTTCTGTGCGAGAGTTTAAAGCAATCACCTGGCAAACTACTTATACACCTAGTGTTGGCTTACCTGGTCGAATTTGGATCAGACGTTTGCCTTTGTGGATTAAAGATATCACAGTAGATGGAGATCAAAGGCGATCGCGACCGGCTGCGGAGGCTGGATTACACGCAGCTTTTGGCTTCCCTATTTTAGATGATAGTGAAATCTTAGGAGTAATGGTTTTTTTTAGCCGGGACTTACTACCAAAAGATAAAGACCTATTGCAAATGATGGGTTCTATTGGTAGCCAAATTGCCCAATTTATTAAACGCAAACAAGCAGAAGATGCTCTTGTGGAAAGTGAAGAACGATATCGAGATTTATTTGAAAATGCTAATGACTTGATTCAATGTGTTAATCCATCTGGTCGTTTTTTGTATGTCAATCGTGCATGGCGAGAAACTTTGGGATATAGCGAAGCTGAAATCGCAAATATGAGTGTTTTCGATATTATACATCCAGACTTTAAACAACACTGTTTGCAAAGGTTTTATCGTGTTTTATCAGGAGAAAAGCTTGGGCAAGTAACCGCCACATTCGTTACTAAAGACGGTCAAACAATCTTTCTAGAAGGTAATATTAATTGTAAATTTGTCGAAGGTCATCCAACTGCGATTCGCGGCATTTTTCGCAATGTCACCCAACGACTAGCAGCAGAAAAAGCGCTGCGCCATCAGCAGGAAGAAACCGAACGTTTATTGCTGAATATTTTACCAGCCGCAATTTCTAAAGAACTGAAAGAACAACCAGCTAGTATTGCCCAAGACTTTGCTGATGTCACAGTTTTATTTGCAGATATCGTTGGCTTTAGCGAAATTGCTACTTCTATGAGTGCAATTCAACTGCTGAACCTACTCAGCTCAATTTTCTCAGCTTTCGATCGCCTCACCGAACGATATAGTTTAGAGAGAATCAGAACCATTAATGATGCTTATGTAGTGGTTGGTGGCTTACCTACACGCCGCCAAGATCGTGCTCAAGCGATCGCTCTGATGGCATTGGATATGCAAACTGCGATCGCTCTATTTAATATTGAGAATAACCAAAATTTCAACATCCGTATCGGCATCCATAGCGGTTCGGTAGTCGGGGAAGTCATCGATCTGAATAAGTTTACTTATGAACTCTGTAAAGACACGGTAAACATAGCTAACTGCATGGAATCTCAAGGTATTGCTGGTAAAATCCAGGTTACAGAAAATACTTATAAGTGCTTGTGTGATGAATTTGTATTTGAAAAACGAGGCGAAATCGAAGTTAAAGGCAAAGGCAAGATGACAACTTATTTGTTGATTGGACGGAAGGAATGAGGGCATTGAGCATGGAAAGAGGCAGGGGAGCAGAGGGGCAGAGGAGAAAAACTTACTATAACTTCTCCCCTGCTCCCCTGCTCCCTACCTATCCCCTTAGTGAGTATTCGGAATCAGCCGTCCACAGGGATAAGTTGCTGTTTGCTGTGAAGCACTTTCAGCAACTGCTGCTGGAACCTGATCTGATGGTTGGGTTTTAGCTGCTAGATAGTCTTTTTGCAGTTTCTCTAAAATGGCTTCTCGCCTGTCGTATATACGCTTCAGGGGACGAGGCTGGCATTTGTTTAACACATACGCACTCACCAGTGGTAGAGCGATCGTGCTATCGGTATAACAAACGATTGTGTTAGGTAACTCATCCGGGTCAATTTTACCCCAACTGACAGCTTCCGATGGGGTCGCCCCAGATAAACCGCCTGTATCTGGACGTGCATCGGTAAATTGCACAAAGTAATCGTGTCCTCGTTCTTCTAACCCCAAAACCTCATGAAGTTGCGGTTGGGTTTGTAGCAAAAAGTTTTTAGGACTACCGCCACCAAGAATTACAGCCGCACTTTTACCTCCTGATTCACGGGCATTATATGCGATCGCTGCTGTCTCATTCACGTCAATTGATGGATCTATTACCAACTGCGAACCTTCCAATGCTAAAGCCGCCACGTTCATCCCAATTGAGCTATCTCCTGGAGAAGACGTATAAATCGGTACTCCATATTCATAAGCTGTAGCTAGCAAGCAGGAATGCTGCACACCCAATTGCTTTTCTACTTCTCGGACATATTTACCTAATAAATGGTGAAATTCAGCCGTTCCCATCCGCTTTTGAAACGCTTCTCCTTGGAGAATTTTGCGGATGAATGCATCAGTTTCTAGCAGCACATCATAACCAAAAATAATGTCATAAATCCGGATCGTGCCTTCTTGGCGCAGTTTCACATCATCCAAAAACGGATTACCAGCAAAGAGTTCAAAACCCAAACCGTAGTGCATATCGTGATAAAGATTTGCACCAGTGCTAATCATCCAGTCAATAAAGCCGTTGCGAATTAAGGGTGCAAGCGCTGAAACCCCAAAACCTGCTGGCGTCATCGCACCGGAAAGGCTAACTCCCACGGTGACACCTTCCGTTAGCACATCGCGACTCAGTAGTTGGCAAATTTCCCGTAACCGCGCTGAGTTGTAAGCGGTGAAGTATTGATCGATCAAATCCACCACACTAATATCATTTGATATAGGTGTGGGTGCAATTTTTTGACCCAGCTGTTTAGACATTTTGGCACTCCCTAACAGTAAACACGCCGAATCTAATGGTATCTAGCTTTCAGCCAAAGTAACAGCAATACTTTTTTACTACTAGCTTGAAAAAGCAAGTGAGGAGTAGGAGAAGAAACCTTTTTCAGCCCTTTTGGGATTTTCCTATAATTATCTGTCTTGAAACTTTATAAGCATTTCACAGACGCATTAGTCACATTGCTGCGAAATTGCACCATAACTTTACCAGCACTGGGTTGTAATCGAGTGTGTGCGATCGCTTATAATCGCTCCTGACCATTCATTGCTAGCAAGTAGCAGTGTTACTTGCTCTGGCTCTAAATTTGGAAGCTGATCGGGCGTAAAAAGTGTTGCCCCTAACTTGGCTGCTAGAGTGTCTACGGCTAACGGCTCAAACGATCGCACTCGAAGTAAGCTTCGTTGTTCAGTAGCGATCGCTTCACAGCGTTGTCTAAATTCAGGCGATAGATTTTGAATTAATGACATATCTTTAAGGATCTTGCTTCAATTCGCCATCACTTTGAGACAGATCGCGATACGCCTTCTGTTTTCAGATTTGCTAGTTTTCACGTTGGTAATGCCCACGTTGTTTTGATGCCATAACAGCAAGCGAGAGAAGTGATCGCCTTCTTTTACTAGTCAACTCCTACGTTCAAGCTCGTAGGTCAGCAAACGAAATTCGCAATTGCTGGTGAAGTATGCAGGACTTTATTTATCACCTAGTCCCTGACAATACAGATACTTACACAGAAGATGACTTTGATGAGCTAGCGAAATTTGTCAAACCACCTAATAAGGTTGCGCTCAATCGTACAGATATTGAAACTTTTGGGCAAACCGGGGGAAAGATTCTTGTTGCTCCGATGAATGCGATCGGGCGTGGTTTCAATATTTTGAATGCCAATGGTAAAGCCGCATTTGGTGCTATTTACTGCAAGTTCCAACACCTGAGCAAATACATGAGTTAGTGATTATTTGGGCGCAGGAGTGAACAAAGCGATTTGACGGTAAAGGAAAAGCAGATCAGGTGAATAGTGTTTGCGATCACTATCATTGATGGTGGCTTTAGCGGTTCTCTGGTTGCAGCGAATCTTTTACGCAACGCAACCATGTTGTTATATCATGTCCGCTAGATTACTTATTAAACCTGAAGAACCCCACCCCGCCAAAGCTATGCTTTGTCTTCCCTCTCGAAAAGCGGGGAGGGGCTGGGGGTAGGGTGCAATGACTGTGTAAATCATAACTAATTCTACGGACATGATATTAATCGCGACTTATAGAAGGTGATAGAACATTATGGATTGGACTAGGCTTCATTATCTTGAAAACTTGCTTTGCCCACCTAGTTTTCTCTGTTCTACATTACCTTGAGTTTTATTCATGGAGAGTAGTTTTTGTACAAAGCTATGGGGGTTAATCCAGATTTTGTCCTTATCCCCGACGCACTTGGCATCCTTGAAGATGTGGAAATCGGTTTGTAACTTTTTTGAGTGGAATATGAGTCAATTTTGCTAAACTTTCAGTTACCCTGAAACTCATAACTCACCACTCAGGACTGATGCAAGATAGGCAAGAACAAATTTCGCAAGTGGTAGTGACTGCTGGGCAGATGCACGATATTGAAAAGCGGATCTTTGCAGCGGGAATGCCTGTAGTTGCTTTGATGGAAAAGGTAGCGGGATTAATTGCTCGTCGCATTCCAGAGATTCCTGCAAACACCCCTTTGTTAAGGGGATCTCGTGTGGGAATTCTTGTCGGCCCCGGTCATAATGGTGGCGATGCTTTAGTCGTAGCTCGTGAATTATACTTTCGTGAGTATAAAGTTTGGATTTATTCTCCTTTTTCTAAGCTTAAAGAATTAACTTCGCAGCACTTGCAATATGCCCAGAGTTTGGGCATTCCAATTTATCAAACAATTGAGCAACTGCCAGATTCTGATTTGTTGATTGATGGCTTGTTTGGATTTGGTTTAGAAAGAAACCTGACCGATCCCATTGCCTCTGCAATTAATCAGCTAAATGAATTATCTATACCGATTTATAGTATCGATTTACCTTCAGGTTTACACACTGACACTGGCGAAGTATTGGGAACTGCCATTCGCGCTACTCACACATTTTGCTTAGGTTTATGGAAACTTGCTTTCTTCCAAGATCGAGCGTTGGAATATCTTGGTAAAGTTGAGTTAATCGATTTCGATATTCCTTTAGCTGATGTAGAAGCTGTTCTCAAAGATGCACCTAAAATTAAACTTATTACACGAGCAAAGGCACTTGCTACTTTACCTTTACCCCGGCCAGCAGTTACTCACAAATATAAGGAAGGACATTTACTGCTCATTTGCGGTTCGCGGCGCTATGCCGGTGGGGCAATTTTAACTGGTTTGGGTGCTAGGGCTAGTGGTGTCGGGATGCTTTCGATTGCCGTACCTGAATCCTTGAAATCTATTTTGGTGTCACACTTGCCAGAAGCACTAATTGTCGGTTGTCCAGAGACGGAAAGTGGAGCGATCGCCCACCTACAATTACCACAAAACACCGATCTGAGTTCCTTTAATGCGATCGCTTGTGGCCCCGGTTTAACACGAGATGCTACGCCCATTGTCCAAGAAGCGATCGATAGCAATCGCCCTTTGCTTCTCGATGCCGATGGTTTAAATATCTTGGCACAAATGGGAGCGATCGCCACATTAAAAAAACGCCAAGCAGTAACCGTACTCACACCCCACACTGGCGAATTTGAACGATTGTTTCCTGATGTCGCCGATGCCAAACATGACAAAGTGAAAGCAGTACAGGAAGCTGCCGCCGAAAGTGGGGCGATAGTATTGTTGAAAGGGGCAAGAACTGCGATCGCCAACCCTCAAGGTGCTGTTTGGATTGTTCCTGAAAGCACACCCGCCTTAGCCCGTGGCGGTAGCGGCGACGTGTTAACTGGGCTACTGGGTGGATTGTTAGCGCAAGCAGCAACTAAACAGATTCCCGTAGAAGATATTGTGGCAACTGCTGCATGGTGGCATTCCCAAGCAGGTATAATAGCCGCCCAAGAGCGTACCGAATTAGGTGTAGATGCGTTTACATTGACACAATATTTGATGAAAGCTCTAACTTAGTCAATTTCCTCGTTCCTAATCTCCAATTGGGAACGAGGAAACGAGGAATGAGGAATTTGGATCAGGGATTTACCAAATACCAACGCTGTAACGCCAAACGCTGAATTTCGCGCCAGGGAATATTATGTTTTCGGGCTAAGTCTGCACAATCTTCATATTCTGGCTGCACATTTGCAATAACTTTTTCTGGTGATTGTCCTTTCCATGCTACTTTGATATGCACTTTGCCATATTCGGTTTCCACTTCTTGAATTTCCCGTTGTAAAATGGCGCGTTGCTGAGTTGTCCGCCGAATACCTAAAGTTGTAGTTTCGCGGAAGATGACAGCTTCACAACTGAGTAAATTTTCTGGATGACAAATCACAGTTAGCAAAATTCCCGGACGGGACTTTTTCATACCGATCGCTTGGGTAAAAACATCCAGCGCACCAGCAGCAAACAACGCCTCAAACGCATAGCCAATAGCTTGTGGACTTAAATCATCAATTTGGGTTTCTAATACCGAGATAGTTTCCAAATTTGAGCTAGTATCTTCAGAATCACTGAAATTTGACTGCAAACTTGTGCTTTCACCCAACCAGAGGCGTAAAATATTGGGAATGGGTAAATTGATGGTTCCTGCTCCCAATCCTATCTGCTTGATAGCGATCGCAGGTGGTGAACCAAAATCTCTTGCCAAAGTAGTGGCGATCGCGGCTCCTGTTGGTGTTACTAATTCTCTGTCAATGCCATTACTATAAACTGGACAACCCCGCATTTCCCACAGCTTTAATACCGCTGGTACTGGTACTGCCATCTGACCATGTGCAGCCCGAACAGTGCCGCCACCAGTCGGAAACGCCGAGCAGTAAAGTAGGGGCAATCCTTCGTTATTGGTTTCAATCCCCAACCAATCCAACCCCAGGCAAGTACCCACAATATCTACGATCGCATCTATAGCACCAACCTCATGAAAATGAACTTTTTCAGGTGAAATGCCATGCACCGCCCCTTCTGCCACCGCTAGCTGCCGAAATACCGCCAAACTCCAAGCTTCTGCCCTTGATGGCAACTGAGCTTTGAGAATCATCTGCTCTATTTCTGGCAAGTGGCGTGTGTGATGGTGACTGTGTTCGTGGTCGTGGTGATGGTGGTGATGGCGATCGTGTACTAAATCCACATGGACTTTAGTCGCCTGTTGACCATTCCGTTGGACAAGTTCTGCCCTTAACTGATATTCCTGTTCAATACCCAATCCATTAAGTTTTTCAATTAAATACTCCACAGGAACACCCAAACTTACCAAAGCACCCAGGCACATATCACCAGAAATTCCTGTCGGACATTGAAGATAAGCGATTTTATTCATAATAAATTTGTCATTAGTCATTAGTCATTAGTCATTAGTCATGGAGCATTGGGCATTGGGAATTGGGAATTGATCAATAATTAATAGTTCTTCTTCCCCTGCTCCCCTGCTTCCCTGCTCCCCTGCTCCCCTGCTCCCCTGCTCCCCTGCTCCCCCTACTCCCTCTCCCCGTCCTATGGCAAAAATTTTCCCAGTTCATCCGGATAATCCTCAAATTCGCCGAATAGAGGAAATAAAGTCGGCGCTCTCTAGTGGCGCAGTCATGCTTTACCCTACTGATACAGTCTATGCGATCGGTTGTGATTTGAATGCTAAGTCGGCGGTAGAACGAGTGCGGCAAATTAAACAGCTAGCAAACGATAAACCATTGACATTTTTATGTCCCTCGCTTTCAAATGTGGCAACTTATGCCTTCGTAAGTGACACAGCCTATCGGATTATGAAACGCCTGATTCCAGGGCCATACACGTTTTTGCTCCCAGCTACGAAGTTAGTACCGCGATTGGTGCAAAGCCCCAAGCGGAAAACTACTGGAATTAGAGTACCAAACCATACTGTGTGTTTGGAGTTGCTGGCAGCCTTGGGCAATCCGATTATTTCAACTTCAGCACATCTGCCACCAGATGAAGCAGATAATGGCATGATTCGGATAGATCCTGAAACGATTCAGTCGCGGGTAGACCTATTCGATCGTTTGGACAAGTTAGTAGACATAATTGTAGACACTGGCGAGGAACCTACATTTGAAGTATCCACCATCTTGGATATGACCGGAGACGAAGCAGCAATTATACGGAGGGGTTTAGGTTGGGAAGCAGCAGCAGCATGGGTATAAAAATTCCACTTCACAGGCGCACCTCTCGGTTTCGGAAATTGTGATAAAAATAACTCCAGTTTTAAAATTGTCATATTTAAAAGCGATGTCTAGGATGGGCTGTTCCGTGAGGCAGTGGATATAAGAGGATGGGGGCAAAACTTGGCATAGTAAGGTATTTGACAACTTTCAGAAAATGGCGGGTACTCGTGTGCCAGCGTTGAGATGGTGGCTTGTGAAGAAAACCGACACATTGCCATAACTGTAACTCTTTCGTATTTCCTATAGTTTTGATATATGAGCTTTAGATGTGAGCATTATATACGACAAGTCTTGATGGATGAATGCCTTAAGATTCACAAGCCTTGGACGGTCTTGATTGCTGTGTCTGCGTTGTAATTACGGTGCAATACTACTGGAAAAGTCATGAAAGCTAACGTCGTCAATCTACCAAACTCTACACCAATTTTTGAGAACCACGTTTCAACTGAAGAATTTTCAAATAGCAGCAGCGATCGCTTGATTCAATTGCTGTCTGAAGAAATGCAAGCGCAAGTGAAAGCAACACCCAAGTGTGTAGAAGCTTTAGCAAAGCGCATAGCCGTAGAAGTAGAACGCATTTGCGATAAAAGCTCCCGTATTCAAACATCTGGGGAAATTAAGTCCTGGCAGATGACTTTGGGAAGGCATCGGATGCAAAAGTGCTTACGTTACTACCAACTAGGTTCCAAGCAAGGGCGGGTGGAATTACATAGCAACTTGGGTGCTATGGTTTACCGCCATGTAACTATGTCCGGCTCTGAGTTGGGCTTTGATGCTCGTTACAGCCTGATTGAAGATTTTTTACAAGCATTTTATATCGAAGCGATTAAAGCTTTCCGTAGAGAAAACGAACTACCAGAGAATCACACGCCACGTACTCAGCTGCAATTAGCTGAATACATGGCTTTTACAGAACAGTATGCCAAACGCCGGATCAATTTACCTGGCGGTGCAAATCAGCAATTGATTATCTTGCGCGCCCAAGGTTTTGCTCGTCGTCAGCCCCAAGAAACTACCGTGGATATTGAAATGGCGGTAGAGTCTGCTAAGGGTGAAGAAGCAGAATCTTACCAGCGTAACTCGGCGGTGCAGCAGCTGCGATCGCAAATGATCGCCCAAACTAATTTCGATCCATCTGAAGAATCAGAACGCGATCGCGTCATCGCTGAATTGATGAAATACCTGGAATCTCAAGGTCAATCTGATTGTATGAACTACCTCAGCTTGAAACTTCAAGACCTCTCAGCCCCAGAAATTGACCAAATTCTCGGTTTAACCAGCCGTCAGCGCGATTATCTCCAACAGCGCTTTAAATACCACGTAGAAAAGTTTGCCAAGCAACACCATTGGCAATTAGTACATCAATGGTTAGGCGCGGGTTTAGAGCAAAAGTTGGGTTTATCTTCTCAGCAGTGGGAAATCTTTGTAAATCAACTCACAGAACAGCAACAGCAAATATTAGAGTTAAAAACTGCACGGGAAAACGACGTTGCGATCGCCAAAACCATCAAATGCACCCCCAAACAGTTACAAAAGCGCTGGACTCAACTTTTAGAAATCGCATGGTCTATCCGCAACGGTCATACTGAAGCCCAGACAGGTTGAAGTCAAGGCAAAATAACTAAAATTTATCCAAGCTAAATTTCAGTTATTAGAGAGGTTGTTGAAGACGTAAAAGCTAGAATATCTCAACGTCATGGCTAGACAAGTCAACTATCCTTATAGCCGCAGAACTAGACATTATTGAGGCTTCTGACTGGTAAAAGGGGCACGAATTTGGGGTAGGCGCTGAGTTCCTACGCTGTATTGATACCTGCCTAAATTTAATTTAGCTTCACCCCAACACATACCAGATTGTTCATGAAACCTATCGCCGCGCTACAATTAGGCATTTTCCCTACGTCGTTTTGTAAGAGTTAATGAACAGGAGATTATTATCTACGATGTTTTCTATTGTTCCCAAGACCCAGAAAAATGGTGTAGTCGCTTGCAATAGTTGGCCTTTGAGACTAAAGATAAATCCATTATTTTAACTATTACCTGAATTAATAACTCGTTACCAATCAAAATTATTAATACATTTGTATTTGTTTAGTACAAAAATACCAATAAATTCGGATTTTTTACCTATTAATCCAACTACGTTTAACCAAAATCAAAAATTCATATTAAGCAACTGAACCTTTTTTACTACTTCTGTGAAATCCTATAATAAGCAGGACTTTTGGCAGAGGGATTGAAGATGGCTCTGACTCAAGGCGGACGGGCAAATAAGTCTGGGAATATTTTAGAAGCAAATGTAGAAGCAATCTTGCATGGGCATAATTATTTCCAAGTAGGGAACTATGTCCAAAAAGAATTTATACTAAATGCGACTTTATTGCCAAAACGTTATGGCAAAGAAGTTTATATTGGAACTGGAATTTATCATACCTATCTGAAGGTTGATTTTTATGTTGTTGGCTCATCTGTAATGCCATCTGGTTTAATTTTTGAGTGCAAATGGCAAGAAAGCCCCGGTTCAGTTGATGAAAAATTTCCTTACTTGAACATGAATATTCAGCACTATTACCCGGCACCAACTATCGTAGTTTTAGGCGGTGAAGGTATGCGAGAAGGGGCAAGCAAATGGCTGAAAGCAAGAGTTAATGATAACCATAATTTATTAGCAGTTTATAGCTTAGATAGATTTATTGCTTGGGCAAATAAAAATCTTTAAAAGATGTAATTAGTAGTTCGTTAATAACGCCTCTATTTTTTATTTTCGAATTAATTGAACGCGCTGCTTTAATTTTATAGGTTTCAAAATTGATATCAGTATAAATTTTTTGAATAAATTCACTATCAGAATTGCATACCATAACTTTGACACCACGACTTGCTAACTCTGCACAAGTATCTCTTAAAAGTTCTTGGTCTTTTTGACTAAAACAATTTTGACTATAAGCAGTGAAATAACTAGTGTTACTGATAGGATGGTAGGGCGGATCAAAAAATACAAAGTCATCGCTGCTAGTCGCATAATTTAGGACTTCTGTAAAATCGGCTTGTTTAATTTCTGCATGAGAAAGTGCTTCGGAGGCTGCTTTTAGTAAAACTTCAGCACAAATATTGGGATTGTCATATCTGCCTAATGGCACATTGAATTTTCCCTGTGAGTTGACTCGATAAAGACCATTAAAACAAGTTTTATTAAGATAAATTAGACGAGCGGCTTTTTCTATATCAGTACCAGTAGATTTGTTTCTGACACTATAGTAATAATCTTTATCATGTCGAATTTTATGCTCTTTTAATAGAGAGATTAATTCCTCAACCCGATCTTTAACACAACAATAAGTATTAATTAATTCGCCATTAATATCAGTTAGAATGGCTGCGCTTGGTTGGAGATAGAAAAAAACAGCACCACCACCTAAAAATGGCTCATAGTAATTTTTATAACTCTTGGGAAAATAAGGAATATATTGCTGTATTAACCGACTTTTACCCCCCGCCCACTTCAAAAATGGACGTGGGCTAGTTTCCTTCGAGACTTGAATTACCATTTACTTACAATTTAACTGACAATAATTATGACTAAATAAAGCCAATATAACCGACAAGCCGAATTTTATATTAACTGGCTAATTTTCCAGCCGCATATATTACAATTGAGTAGATAAAGCATATCAAAACAAACGTAAGTATATAACAAGGCACTTTACATTCAGATGTTTGACGGATTTTGGGATAACGTCTTTCGCTACCCCCGGTACTTAATTACGATCGTCTTAGGCTTGTTTCTGAACACCTTTGGGTCATTAATACCATTGTTGAAACGCCCTGTCACCTCGATCGCTATTTTGGGTTTACTTGTGAGCAGCCTAGTTTTCCTGACTTTCACCCTACGGGCAATGCTGGGTTTGAGTCCAATCTAGACTAGTGTTATATCGGGGCTGTGCCCCACAGACGGTTGCTTTTGGCGTTGCTCCCCCTAAGTACTGTCTATTCTGCATCTATTTTTGTTGTACAACCTCTGTAATGAGGCGAAATTTTTATGGCTACAAATCGTCGGGTTTCCCGCGTTGCTGAACTGATCAAACGGGAAGTTAGCCAAATGCTGCTTAACGGAATTAAGGATGACCGTGTGGGTACCGGAATGGTCAGTGTAACTGATGTTGATGTTTCCGGCGATCTCCAACACGCCAAAATCTACGTCAGCATCTATGGTACGGATGAAGCTAAGGTAGAAACAATGGCCGGTTTAAAGTCGGCCACGGGTTACGTCCGCAGCGAACTGGGGGCGCGAGTACGGCTACGTCGTACACCAGAGGTAATATTCCTCGAAGATCGCTCTATAGAACGCGGTAATAAGGTATTAGCACTACTAAACCAACTTAACCACGATCGCCCGCCAGAAAATCTGGTAGCAGTAGAAGACAGCACCGATCAAAACGATGAGGAATTCTCCGAATAAGTAACTAAAACAACAATGTAACTTCAGAACAATTAATCTCAGCAAATCCGCCAAACAGTTTACAGACGTGACTAGATCGCGTCTGTTTTAATGTAAACATAACCCAATTCAGCAAGACACTTCTCTTCTTGTAGGCGAAACAAGGTTTAAACATTCTTCCTTGCTAAAACTCCATTCCTTAATGGGTGGAATATTCACTAATTCTGAAATTCTGACTCCTGTTTATGTGTGTCCTGATTACAAATTAGAGTATTACTCGACCCTTTTACAGATGTTTTTCCAAACAAAACTGGATGGCGTTAGTGCTGAAATTAACTAAGAAATTCTAGGCTTACTTAAGAAATTGTTAACAGATACTATGGTTAAAGCCTTCGTAGTATACTTTAGCCGTGATGTTTTGCAACAGTTTATACCTTATAAACTGACAAATATTATTGTGTTGTTTACCTTAGATAAATACCCGCAGTTATAAATCCAGGTTTTAAGGTGATTATTTGATATGTAAGCGATCTCGATATAAACTCTTCCCACCCCCAAATCTTGCCTAAATACAGTAATGGTAAGACTTTCAGACTTGTGGCATCAAAGTCATATAGTTACATAAGCAGGTTAAGTTAACTACTCGGAATTTTTTTTGTAAAGCGGATTTTTGCCAAATGTCAGGATTCGTTGACTTTCTTAACATTTCTTGAAATAATTTTAGGAGATGTAGCGTCAAAATAAAAATAGTTCCGTATAGCAAACTACAAAATCCTAGCCACAAGTCTAATTTCTGTAATGTTTGTTCCTAATTATTAACGGGAACACTATCGTAAGTGTTAATTTGTGAGTAAAAAACATGAGTGTGAATACGGTGCCTTCTATCAATTACTACTCTCTAGATGTGATTCAAGACGAAGCACGCCGACTGGTGCAAAAGGGAATGGTTAGCCGACAACAGCCAATATATAGCCTCTGCCAATACATTCCAGCGAGAGAGTGGGTTTGCGTTGAATGTGAATTAGAAAAATGTGACTTTTTGTTACGCGATCGCATTGGCGACCTAATTGGTCGCGAACAGTGGGATAACGACTAATCAATGTTTTATTTCGGGTTTGTGATTGGGGATTTGTTTTTGATGTGTGTATGTCATCATTAGCGATTCATCGCTCAATCAGGGGAATAAACTCTGGTTTTTGATGAGCATTGCCCTATACAGAATCTTGCGTTTTTGATTAATACAGAAGCATTTGAGTCTGAATTTATACAACTTTTCAAGTTAAAGAAGGCGTAAAAACCATTTGTTCTGTACATCTGGTGTCACGGCTTGAGTTTAGTATGTAGATTCTGCGAAGTTCCTACATCGATCTGATAGAAGTGTAGGAACTTCACTCTTGACTCCCAATTTATGGCATCGCTTCCCTCAAATAAGTGATAACCTGCTTGCTGTTCAAAGTCAAAATCCGTCTAGAAAAGTTTGCTAAGTCGGGCTAACCGACACCAGTTGCAACAACAAAGGGAAACTCCGCCAGCAACTGGCTCAACTTTCACAAAATCCAAAATTTTTATAGTATTTTTTCTGAAAAAATCTCGAAAAGCACAGAAAAATTGGATGAACTATTATCCTACTTGCTCTAAATATTGATTAATGTCTTCAATGATGCGAGTAAGTTCAGCCTCAGTAGTCAAGCGGATGTTGGCGTTGCGGACAGTCAGCAAAACTTTGGCTGCGAAGGGTGTTGGCCAGATATTAGGATTACAAAAAACTTCTAAAAATACTTCACCTGTATAACGATATTCCAAAGGAGGCTGGGGAGCGACTCTACCACCGCCAGGAGTGGGTTTAGCGGCGATCGCTTTTAGGCGTTCCATCAGTTGATCTGTCGCTGTCTTTAATTCTCGTGCTGCTTCGGGTGAAAAACTGAAGGAGACTGAACCTTCAATTAAATTCAATGTTAGAGGAATTGAAGACATATTTTTTTTATTAAAACTTCTTGATAAGTACTTATATTACCGGAAGAAGGGGTCTGAATCCCACTTTGAGAGTTCCCCATGTCTTCTTCAAAGACCATTAGTACAGCTTGGCGTAATTCGTTAGTCTGTCAAGACAAGTATTTTTGCTGGCTAAATAAGTTTGTAGTAAGCACTTCAGTGCTTAATACGTAGCAGGTTGTCATCAATTTGCAATCACAGTATTATCGGGTCGTTCTGTTACCGCCGAATCAGGCTGCGAAGCCGCCATCAATTTTCAGACTCGCACCAGTCATGAAGCCAGCTTCCGCACTGGCAAGATAGGAAACCATATCGGCGGCTTGATAGGAGTTTGGCTAGGTTATCAATGGATGGATTTGGTGTTAGCTTTTCCTGTCGCCTTGTTGATATTTTGGAGTGGCTGGTCAGTTTTAAAAGAGAATTTGCCTTGGCTTGTAGATCAAATGGCGATCGCACCAGAAGCAATACACGCGATCGCAACTTCTGTTCTAGGTGTAATTAACTGTCACGCGATCGCTTCTCGCGGTCTTCTTGGTCGTCAAGTGTTCATTGAAATGCATTTAATAGTGGATGCATCAGACGTAGAAACTGCCCACCACATCACCGAAGAAGTAGAAAGCCGATTAGAAGAACGATTTCGTCCAGTGAGAATTTTAATTCACGTCGAGCCACCAGCGTATAAGTCTGAGGAAATTAGCTTTGAAACTGGAGCAATGTAGTCTCAGCTAATTCTAAATCACGTCTTAGACTATGCGGGTTCCCCTTAAAAAGGCTTGCTTTAATTTTTTCATTAAAAGGGCAGTTAGGGGGAATCAAGCCTGAACCTAAGTATATTGTCTTATTGGCAACATTTTTTTCCAAGCCAATACTTTACCAAAAGTAGTGTTCCATAACCTTGATTTCTTCGTTTAAAAATATACTCAAGAAAATAACAAATAATGACCAACAAATAACTGTATCTTGGTATTAACTCTTATAAGAAGCAACCAAATCTGCGACGATCGCAACTAGTTCTCCGGGATCGACTGGTTTAGGCACATGAGTCTGAAAACCCGCTTCCAGAGCACGGCTACGATACTCGCTATCGCCATAAGCAGTTAAAGCGATCGCCGGAAGTTTTTCATAAATATCAGGCTTCAGTGACCGGATCTTGCGGATGAAGGTGTAGCCATCTTCATCAGGCATCGCAATATCACAAATCAAGACATCTGGTTGCAACTCAGGTAATACTTTCAATGCTACCGCCGCCGATGCAACTGCCATAATGGTGGCTCCATCAGCTTCCAACACAGTAGTAATGTAAAAACGGCTATCATCATCATCATCAACTACGAGGATGTTTAAGCCAGCAAGGGGAAGAGCAGGTTCCATAACATCTCCATTAACGTTGATCGAATGAAATGTATTTCCAATCAGCTGCTTGTTTTTATCTCTGTCACCATACCATTGGTAATTTTACTGCGATCGCGCCGATTTTCCTAGAAAATAACTCAATTTGTCTAGTCAACATCCAATTGATGCTTAGTTATTCACTGGCATTTATAATTATTGACTGGATAAAATTATGTTAGTGTTTAAATCACTTTACATTTAAAAATTAACTTTAACCAATAGTTTGTTTAAGTTCAAAAATAATCTTACTAGCTACTGACTGCTTTATTACTAACAGGTTTGGATTTTGATGAAGCTATTTAAAAATCAAAATAGTAGTACCAATCCTCCGTAAGCTTGTACTTAATTTTTACTTTTTCTACTTAGCGTACTGGGCAGCTGCTTTAATAAAGAAGTGCATCTTCATAGCCAATTGGGATAAGGTTACTTAAAATTTAGCAAATACGGTAATTTGCGGCATTCTTACTCTTATAAACCAAAAGTCAAAAAAAATAGACAATGCCGAGTCTTAAAACTAGTCAGGTCGGCATTATCATTTTTCAATACAGTAGAAGCAAAGCCGAAAACGCTCCGCCTCAGGTCAGGAATTAGGAGCCAGAAGTAATATATCTGACTATCAACTTGCAAACTGCGATATGTGAATTTAAACTCCTGCAAGTAATCTCAAGCGTAGTAAAGAGTAATGAGCCTTTAGTTAAGTCAACTCAAAACTTGATTACTCCCATTCAATGGTTCCAGGTGGCTTAGAGGTGATGTCATAAACCACTCTATTCACCCCTTTCACCTCATTCACAATTCGAGTAGAAATCACTTCCAGGACATCATAAGGTACTCTCGCCCAATCAGCAGTCATGCCATCTTCACTGGTAACAATCCGCAAAACAATGGGGTAAGCGTAAGTACGTTGATCTCCCATAACGCCAACACTACGAATTGGCAGCAATACAGCAAATGCTTGCCAGAAATCATGATACATACCGCGTTGGTTAATTTCTTGCCGCACAATCAAATCAGCATCGCGCAAAATATTTAACCGCTCAGATGTAACTTCCCCCAGAATCCGAATTGCTAAACCAGGCCCAGGAAAAGGTTGCCGTTGAACAATTTCTTCTGGTAAACCAATGGAACGCCCAAGTTTGCGGACTTCATCTTTAAATAGTTTCCGCAGTGGTTCAACCAATTTAAATCTTAGGTCTTTGGGCAAACCGCCAACATTGTGATGACTCTTAATTTTCACCGCTACCCGCTCACCACTTTGGGGATCTACATTGGTGTCAGCAGATTCGATCACATCTGGATAAAGAGTTCCTTGAGCTAGATAGTCAAAGTGACCGAGGCGCTTGGATGTTTCTTCAAATACACTGATAAATTCGTGTCCGATGCGGCGGCGTTTTTCTTCAGGATCAGTGATCCCAGCAACTTTAGCCAAAAAGCGATCGCGAGCGTTAACATACTCTACAGGAATGTGAAACTGCTCTTGGAATAGCTTTACCAATCGCTCTGGTTCATACTTTCGCATAAAGCCTTGGTCGATAAACACGCAAGTCAGTTGCTCACCAATTGCTTTGTATAGCAAGAAAGCCAGGGTAGAAGAATCTACTCCCCCAGACAGCGCCAACAGCACCCGCTTTTCACCAACTCTGGCGCGAATTTCTCGAATTGCTTCTTCAACAAAAGCCGCTGTTGTCCAAGTGGGTTCGCAATCGCAGATATGGTAGACAAAATTACGGATTAATGCTATACCACCGACAGAATGCACTACCTCTGGATGGAACTGAACGCCGTAAAGTTTCTTTTCGTGGTCAGCAATAGCAGCACAGGGAGTATTTTCTGTATGTGCCAGCAATTCAAACCCTGATGGCATTTGGATAACTGAGTCTCCATGACTCATCCACATAGTAGTGCCATCTTCAACATTAGTAAGCAAATCTGTGGGATCATCAATATATAATAAGGCTTTGCCGTATTCACCTCGATCGGCCTTTGCCACTTCCCCACCAAGTTGGTTTACCATCAACTGCATCCCATAGCAAACACCCAAAATGGGTATTCCCAAATTCCAAATTTCTGGGTCACAATGGGGAGCGTTATCACTATAAACTGAACTTGGGCCACCTGAGAGGATGATTCCCTTGGGATTGAGTTGGCGCAAATGTTCAGAACTAGTGCGATAGGATAAAACTTCGGAGTATACTTGAGTTTCGCGGATGCGACGCGCAATCAACTCAGAATATTGAGAGCCAAAATCCAGAATTACAATTAATTGGCGATCAAGCCGCCCAAAATTTTCCAATGTTTGGGGCGCTTGTTCTGTTGGTAGAGTCACCGCTGTATTCATGACGGAAGTGTTATATCTGTTAAGGATAAATAGATGCTTTGTGGTCTATGGTGATGCTATTATCCAGCCTGGATAGGCTGATAATGGTATAAAAAGCCTTGACAAACGCTATTTTAGGTGCATTTGTCAAACCCCGGAGTTGGAGATGGTATTAAAACGATAAATCTACCCTAGAGTGGTTACTTAAAGGATTATTTTTTTGGATTGTTTACGATTATTCATAATAAATTAACATAATTTTCCTATTAACAGACCAGCAGTTTTACTCTTCACGATAATTTTGCGATCGCGATCAAAGAGAATAGAGCCACAGATTGTTGCTTTTGTGCCGCTTTCGCTATGACTTTGAATGTATTCTTGTGAACGAACATCGATAGTTTCGGCGATCGCACTGTAAACTTTATTTACCCAATCACTACCAGTTGCAGCATCTAGCGATTTTAAGTGTGTTAATGCTGCTTCAGCAGTAGCACTATTAAACACAGCCTGGATATCTGGTGATTTTAAACCTGCGATCGCACAGTGCGCAGCTAAAATTTCCCGCCGTCCATCAGCCAAGTAGTGGTGAGTGTGAAAAATCCCGCCAGCCAGCTTCATCAGCTTCCCGTGATAGCCAAATAATAAGATTTCTTTTACACCCAGCAGATCAGCTTCTACTAACATTGGGCCCAGCCAGTTAGCAGTTTTGACCAATTGATCAGGATTAATCCCTAGTTTACGCGCCAAATCTAGGCCATTCTCCCCAATACAAAATACTAAACTCTCAAAACGACTGGCTTTATTTTGTAATTCTGCCCGAAAAACTGCAAGCTGATCTGGTGTACTTAAGGGTTGAGAAATGCCAGTTGTACCTAAAAGAGAAAGTCCTTCAACCACACCAAAGGCAGAATTTGAAGTGCGAACAGCAAGCGATCGCCCTTCAGGTAGAATAATCGTCACCGTGATTTTTTCCCCCGGTGCTAGTATCCGTTGCAAATTCTCTTGTAACAGTCTTTGAGCATAAGCATAAATAGCCGGCTTGTCATCAGCGTTTAATTGCCTACCAATCCCTTCTCCACCTTTAATAGTTACTGCATCATCACCCTGTTCTCGCCATTCCACCAATGCCCAAATCGGTGTATCTTTAGTCAAATCGAGATTATCGCCGGGATCGCTGCGAGTTATTGCTAAAGCTGTATTCTCAGATAATCCTGCTACCTGTTCAATGGGGATTTCAGCAATTTGAGCTGGTTCAATCAAATCTATAGAGGCTAAAGTTAGAGGTTTGCGATCGTGTAACCAGTGTAAAGCTGCAATAGCAGCAGCACAGGCAAAGACGGGAAGTGTGTATCCAGAACGGGACATTTTTTAAATTTAAAAGTCAAAATAATTCTTCAAAAATAAAGACAGTTTTAGACGGCAATTTAGATCTGAACTGTAGCTTACTTCCTTCATGGTAATGCCAATAATCGTAGCGTGTAACCTCGACAACGCTACTGGCAGCTTTCGTCCGTCCTCTGCCGTGAAGTGTTAGGTGACTAGCTCAATTATTTTTCATTTTCTTCTTCCCTGAATAATTCTATCAATCCAATTCAACAAATCACTTTTGTCAACTTTACCAAGAATGTAAGTATCTCTTTCCACCCGCTCAAGAGCACCTTTTGTAAGATATGTTGAAGTCACTAAAATACCTTTGCTTGCTTTATGTTCGCTACGGGTACCTGCCAACTCTCGTATCACCTCTATCCCCACTTTGTTCTCAGCCTTGGCTTCTTATGTTTAGCTTGCCAAACAGCCTTAAACAGTCCACTCTCGCCTAAATCCTTAGTTGCAATCAAATCTTTACCACCATCATTGAGACAAATTCTTAACTATGCCATTACCAAAACATAAAGCAGCACAACGCCACAGTTGAGCCACCACAAATAACCTTTGACTCTCACAGATCACTCTTGATCGGTCGACTCCAAGGCAGTGTTAGTCTGCTGGCTACTACTTCTTGCTGCTTCTAGCTTTTGGCGAATCGCTGCTTGAACCTTCTCATCAAAATCGGGATCGTTAGGGCTTGCAACAATCCTACGCGGACGCTGGTTAATCCTGTCCAAGTATGCTTGAAAAGCAGCTTGATCCCCGCGATGCTTGAGAAAATACTGTTTCAATTCAACATCAGACATTGAATCGTAATTAATTCGGCTCATCAGACAACTCTCCGTTGGGTAAAATTTGGAATTCAATCTCTTCGTCATACCCAGCAAGGATGTATACATTACGAGTCCGATTATCAACACAAATGAGGTATATGGGTTGAAGCATAATATACGTCAGTTGATAGCTAATACGATACAAACTTGCTACTTGAGCAGCAGTAGGCATTTTACTTAATTACACTAAAATTACGAACGAATTACGAATTAGTAATTAGTCAAACACCTACTTCTAATAATAAAGCTTCCATAGCTTCCCAAGAAATTCCTTGTTGAATATAACGGGGTGCTTCAGGATTGTAAGGACTGGCTACTCGGTCAATATTGAGGATGTTTGCCCCATCTGGTAGGACTGGTACATCTGCATCAAATGCCGTTGGACGCATTAAAGAACTGGAAAAGCCTTTGAAAATAGCAATTGTATCTTGCTCATCAGCAATTTCCACCGTTACAATTAGGACTTCTTTAGTGCGTTTAGCGGTGTATTGTTCCAGTCGCTTACCAATGGAATTCATTGTTTTAATAGTAAAAGTAAAGTGGCGCAGCGAGGGTTACTGTGGTGTAGCCGAGCGTCCCTGTTTGCCCAGCTTAATCAGAACAAAATAGCTCAAGTAAAGCACATAAATTACTAAACTAGTTATGCCAAGAAAACCTAAGAACTCAGCCTTACTGTTAGCATGAAAATATTCTTTGAATAGTAACGGAGCCTCGAACCAGACACGACAATAGGGAGTCTTCAACATATTGCCAGAAAAAGCACAACCCAAAAAAGGTATAAATGCTAGTGCGCCCAAAAAACAATAAACAGTTGTCGCCCAGCGCCAAGAAGTAAAAATCAATTTCAAAGCGCCACTGGTTTGATACTCAATTTCATCGTTGATATCTACCCAGAACCACAACGAAATCGGGATCAAAATCTGAGCTATTAATCCAGAGATAAAGCTAACTGGATACTGGGCAATCATTAAGTAAATCGTGATTGCCACCAAGCTTGATACTCGCCAGTATATAGCCAATAAGCGTTGTATGCCTTCTGCTTTTTGTACAAATGCCCAAATTAGAAGAATTAACGGAATAATTACTAGGAATAATACTGCCAGTCGGTAATCAATCCAGATGAAAGGTCGAAACCAAATATCATAGTCCATATTTTTTCTCAAACAATAGATAAAAAAGAAGTCAGGAGTCAAAATAATCAATCAAGTGTGATTTTATACTCCAACCTGATTGTAGACTGCTAAATAAGGCAGGGGTATTAAACCCTTTTATTCAGGAGTCAGTGAAACTCCAATTCATCCTGAATTCTTCTTGATAATAGTTTATTGAACCTCGGATGACTAGAAGTCACGAGTATTAAAAAAAATAAATTTATAGGG
This sequence comes from Nostoc sp. DedQUE09, assembly GCF_034530915.1. Lineage (NCBI taxonomy): Bacteria > Bacillati > Cyanobacteriota > Cyanophyceae > Nostocales > Nostocaceae > Nostoc > Nostoc sp. DedQUE09. The sequence continues at coordinate 8,489 of NZ_JAVRCE010000054.1, read as the reverse complement.
GCGTACATCTGTACGCCCCTAGTGCCAATTAATTGGTTGTTTAATTTATGAAAATCGCAACTTATCCCTTTGGAAGAAGCCTATTGATTCAAATAAGGAATTTATTTTTTGTTTCCACGGCTAAAATCGGTAGTTCTAAGAAAAACGCTTGCGAGTGGAGGGCATTAGTGAGTTCCCACGTCCTCCACTCTAGGCGTCTTCTTTATTCAATGCTGGTTATTTGCTCACCAAACAACAGAAAATCCAGTTACCTCAATTTCTAGTCATCGTAAACCCGGCATTCAATTGCTTCTGGATTGTCATCACAATACTGTTCTAGAGAATTTTTTGGCTTGCTTTGGCGTTTGTGCGAAGCTTCGGCTTGCAATTCTTCTACTGCATCCCAAGCAGCAGCACACTCTGGTGAGTTGCTACCGTTAATATCACAGACAGTACGCGCTTGTTCCACTTCTTCTTGGATTTTCTCTTGGATGTCGCCTTTTGCTGTTTCTTGGATGTTGGTCATTAGCTTTAGTCTCGTTGTGTGTTGTTAATACTAGTATAGAAAATGTTCAGAAATGGCAGTTTTTCGCTTGATTAATAACCATTCTAACCATTTAGTCGATCATAAGTTAGTGTTTTAGCTTATTGATTTATAACCAATACAGCAAGCTACCGTATCTATAGTACATTTACCTTTATTTTTTAAGATTTTGTGGAATTAGTAGCATAGATAAATAATCATACAATATATTTAGATGCCTATATTAGGGAATGACAACCCCAGTTTCTTGGGATGGAGGAGACAAAGGGCTGGCATCAATTCTTGTAAGATGCAATTCTTCCCAAAATAAAAAGTCAAAATCTACTAGCCTAAAAAGAGAAAGAAGCTCAAAACTCATGGCAGACCAAATGCAGTGGGCAAATGCCCTATCAACCCGTCATTCTCTGGAAGCCGCTGTTACAGATGTGGTAGAACGAGCTGTTTCATCGTTAACAGCACCTGCGGATCTAGGACTGGTATTCATTTCGTCTGCTTTTGCGAGTGAGTATTCCCGACTGTTACCCTTGTTAGCTGAAAAACTTTCTGTGCCTGTGCTAATTGGCTGTAGTGGTGGTGGTGTAATTGGGACGACAGTGAGCGGAGAAACCCAAGAATTAGAAGCTGAACCAGCTATTAGCTTGACTTTAGCACACCTTCCAGGAGTAAAAATTCAAGTTTTTCATATTGCTGCTGAAGAATTACCTGATTTAGACAGTTCACCAGATGCTTGGCTTGATTTGATCGGTGTACCATCATCACCGACACCGCAGTTCATCTTGCTGTCTAGTTCTTTCGCCTCTGGAATCAACGATTTGTTGCAGGGACTGGATTTTGCTTATCCAGGATCGACGATTGTGGGGGGACAGGCTAGTGGTGGAGGTATGGGTGGTCGTGTTGCCCTTTTTTGTAATGATACTAATGGTGAGGAACAGCAAAACTTGTATCGTGAAGGCACTGTTGGTATAGCTTTGACTGGCAATATTGTTTTGGAAACGATTGTCGCCCAAGGATGCCGACCAATTGGCAAGCCATTACAAGTTACAAAAGCCGATCGCAATATTATTTTAGAGTTAGATGAGAAAGTACCTTTGGTGGTATTGCGAGATTTGATAGCTAGTCTCAGCGAACAAGAACGGATTTTAGCACAGCATTCTCTGTTTGTTGGTGTGGCAATGGATGAATTTAAGCTGGCTTTGCAGCAAGGCGACTTTTTAATACGTGGTATTCTTGGGGTCGATCCAAATGCTGGGGCGATCGCAATTGGCGATCGCGTTCGTCCTGGACAAAGGCTGCAATTCCACCTCCGCGATGCCCAAGCCTCTGCTGAAGACTTAGAATTACTCCTCCAAAGTTATCAACATCAACGAGAATCTGAACCCTCTGCTGTAGCTGCTTTAATGTTTTCTTGTCTGGGACGAGGCGAAGGACTTTATGGTAAACCCAACTTCGATTCTGAACTATTTCAGCGCTACCTCAACGATATTCCTGTAGGTGGTTTTTTCTGTGGCGGTGAAATCGGCCCTGTTGGTGGCAGAACCTTTTTACACGCCTACACTTCAGCATTTGGAATTTGTCGCCAAAATCAGTAATGAGTGCTGAGTGCTGAGTGCTGAGTGCTGAGTGCTGAGTGCTGAGTGATGATCACCTTCTAACTCCTATTCAGCAAAAGTGTGCTGTTATTATCAATCATTGTCAAATTTCCAGCAGTAGCGATCGCTGAGTTAGACTGTGATGCACTATATGTCTGAATATAGCGCCGCACTTCTGGGGGAAAATGAGGGTAATCTAACACTGCATCCCCATCGGCAATAGTTGCCCAGAAATCGCGCAAACCAGGAGCTATTTTTTTTGCCTGTGATAACGGTAAGTTTAACGGAGAATGAGTTAGTAGCTTGATTAGGAAAGGAAAAGAGCGATCGCCCATCCACTGTCGCGATGAGTGTTGCAAGTCGGGAAACTCAGGCACTGACTCTACACGATGGGATAAAATTTGCAACGATTCTTTACCTTGGTTATCCCGATGAAACTCTAGCACTCGGTAAGGATGAGGATAGCTCACTAAAGAGCCAGTGGTAATATCGTATACTCCATCAGAGTAAGCAATATCCTGAACGTGCAAATGCCCAGTAAACACTAGCTTGACTCCGTAGCGCCTCAGCAGCTGCAATAGTTCTGCTGAATTGGACAACATATAACGATTTGCTAGTGGATGGTTCGATTGATTGGGCAAATGCTCCACCACATTATGATGTACCATCACCAAAACTAATTCATCACCAGATGCCGCCAGCGCCTCTTCTAGCCACCGTAGCTGTTTGGCATCCAAAGACCCTACCTGCTCCCCCTGATCATTAAAAGAATTAGAATTCAGTCCAATCAGCTTAACTCCAGGCAGCAATTGACGAATGTAGTACATTTGCTGGGGATCGTCATAGCCAAACTTCGTGTAATAGTAGGGAAAATCCGCAAAAGCAATTGATTGCTGATCGGCCAACAGCACAGGAACGTCATGATTGCCAGGTACAACATAGACGGGAAAAGGTAGCTGGGCTAGACATTGTTGCAACCAGGCGTGATTCTCTGGTTCGCCGTGCTGGGTTAAATCTCCTGGCAACAACAAGAAATCTAAATCGAGTTGTGTTAAATGTTCTAGTACACTTTTAAATGCTGAGATACTTACTTCTACCAGATGAAAGCGGCTAGGGTGATCCCAGATTGTGTGAGGAAGTGCCAGGTGTAAGTCGCTAACTACCGCAAAGCGAAAATTGAGAGTCATTGATTTATGAAAATGTTAAAAGCAGGGATTAAAATAAGCCTTTTTCCAAAAGTATAACGCTTGCTTTGTTTCCGTGCGTAGGAGTGTCTTTAATTAACATTTGTATACACAAAGCATCGATTATACACTATGGTGACAATTGACTTAAGGGTTAATCATAAGCATTTAATTTCCAAAAATTATCGGAAATTTGATTGCTAAAAATTATTAATTAATGCTCAAATAATTGGGCATCGCTGCTATCCGTAACTGAATAAATAATGAATGGGTAATAATTCACTAGTGTTAGCGGCATGAAATGCGATGTCTACGATGGTCACTGAGCTTGCCGAAGTGCGGGCTACGCCTACGCATATCTCATCGTAGACATTGCTTTGTTTTCTGCTACTCCCCTTTTCGATAAAATAACTGAGCAGATTAGCAAAGAACAGGTTCAGAATCATGGCTCAAGCTAGTATTGGGATTATTGGTGGTAGCGGTCTTTACAAAATGGATGCCCTCAAAGATGTCGAAGAGGTGCGAGTCGAGACTCCTTTTGGTTCACCATCTGATGCTTTGATTCTGGGGACTTTGGATGGTACACGAGTAGCTTTTTTAGCGCGTCATGGGCGCAATCACACGCTGTTACCCTCTGAGTTACCGTTTCGCGCTAATATCTATGCGATGAAGCAATTGGGTGTAAAGTATTTAATTTCAGCTAGTGCTGTGGGTTCCTTGAAAGAAGAGGCGAAACCACTGGATATGGTGGTGCCAGATCAGTTTATTGACAGAACGAAAAATCGAATTTCAACGTTTTTCGGTGAGGGAATTGTTGCTCACATTGCCTTTGGCGATCCGATTTGTAAGAATTTGGCTGCTGTATTGGCAGATGCGATCACATCCCTCAATTTACCAGAAGTTACTCTCCATCGCGGCGGCACTTATGTGTGCATGGAAGGCCCGGCTTTTTCCACTAAGGCAGAATCGAATCTTTACCGCAGTTGGGGTGCAACAATCATTGGGATGACGAATTTACCAGAGGCGAAGTTGGCAAGGGAAGCGGAAATTGCTTATGCAACTTTAGCGCTGGTGACAGATTATGATTGTTGGCATCCAGACCATGACAGTGTAACGGTGGAATTGGTAATTGGCAATTTGCTGCGGAATGCTGTGAATGCTCAAAAGGTGATTCAAGAAACTGTGCGGCGCTTGAGTGAAAATCCGCCTTTGAGTGAGGCGCATTCGGCGTTGCAGTATGCGATTTTGACTCAGTTGGATAAAGCACCAGCAGCGACGAAGGAAAAGTTAGGGTTATTGTTGCAGAAGTATTTGTAGTATTGCTGATGAATGAGCGATGTTGATGACGGGCTGTTCGGTAACGCACTTTCTCAGATTACAGCAAGAGCGAAGACATCGCACCATCATCATAAAATCATACAGGCGATCGCTCTTTCTCAGATTGGGGTTAATGTTGAGATGATGGGATGCGTAGGCGTAGCCCGTTGTAGACATCGCTCATTTGATGAATTAACCGTGCAAAAGCCATCAAACTTCAGGAGCTTTCCTTTGTGAAGTCACAACGCCCATCACCACCGCCAAAGGCACTAAGACTACTGCGTTAAGCGTCAAAATCGCTCTTTGAACTACTTTTGCCTGCTCAACAGCTTTTTGCCTTTCTTGCTCTTGTTCTTCAGCAGTTTGCAGGATGTTAGTCAAGCTTTGAGAAAGCTGATCTAACCGAATGGCTGTTTCACCACGCATAATTGTCAATAACTGCGATCGGGCAGAGGAAATCTGCTGAGGCTGCACTTGCTGGGAGTCAATTTTCTGTAATACGGCCTCGATTTGGTCAATGTAAGCTTTTAAATTAATCTTGTAATCCAGCAATAACGTTTGTAAAGTCGAACTTGTTGCTGCTAGTCTTCGGGGTTTACTTTCGATAAATCCGCCAATTTTTGACTCTAGTTGTTTAGCTTTTTCAACATTATTCAGAAAATCGGCTTTTTTGCTTTGTAGCTGTTGTGAATTTTCCAATACAGCAACTAGGTTAGAGCTATGTAATTGCGCTCCTACTACTGCATCTTTATAATTACTCAGTAGTTGTGCTTGTTCATAGCCTTGATTGAATTGCCTCACTTCCCTTTCCTGGTAGAAGTTGGCTAGCTCCAAAACAGTAAGTGAGCCAAACACGCCAATTCCAATTCCCACAGAGCAGGCATAGAAAATCTTTTGATAGATGCGCCAATAATTAGGTGGCAAATTCTTGATGATCCACTGTTCATCAAAAACTCTACTGTAGATCAGATTGCGTACCAACAACTTACCGTTCTCACGACGTACAACACCTGAGAGTTTGAGGTGGGACTTGACTAATGATTGCTCCTCATCCAGAACAGGGAGCTTACTCCGGTAAATCTCGCGGTAGGTAGTCAAAACTTCTTGGTCTGGTGAGCGTTTAGTCAACATATCGCGCACAAACTGTAAATTATTGTCTTGCTCGCTCATCGCACCGAAGAACGTGCTATGTACTACACCCTCAATATAAACTTTAGACCAACTGCTGTTACCTTGGTCTGTTATGGCGTTGCAAAGACGTTGAGTTAGATAGGGGTGTCCCTCTGTCCATTGCAGCACCCACATCAAGACCAGTTGAGCTTTATCCATTGGTAGCCTTAGTCCATTAGCCAGGGGTAAAGCTTCCTCAAAAGTAAAATCAGTTAAATCTACACGCTGTCCGATATTAAACGGTGTGCGCTTGGCATCACGAATTAAATCACCGGGAGTTGCTACCCCAATCAAGACAAATGAGAGACGGTGAAACTCAGGATTAGTAGCACGGGCTACATAGAGATAACGAATTGCGATAAAAAAATCATCAGTAAAATCCAGGCTGAGGGTAGAGTCAATTTCATCCACGAAAATCACAACTTGCCCCTCAACCTCAGCCAGCAAAACCCTCTCAAAAAACAGAGTTAGCCGTTGCGATACTCCCAGATGCTGGTGTTCTTGCCACCAACTCACCACATCTGTATCAAACATGAGTTGGTCATCCAGTTTGACTAAAAAGCCAAAATACCACTGTTCGGCTGTGACATTTGCCCCCAATTCTTGAAGGTCAACAATTACCGAGCGAATCCCCTCCTCCCTTAATGTTTCCGCCGTACGTACCATCAGGCTAGACTTGCCCATTTGGCGCGGCGTGAGGACGTAAGCGAAAGTTGCCGACCGACATAAACCGAGTAATTCCTCATCGGCTTGACGAGGAATGTAAATGCCACCGCCAGCTTGTACCGTCCCGCCAACGGTGTAAATGCTTGGATTAGCCACGCAAATGCTCCCGGAAATAATCGGTGTAAAGTTGACAACGGGGAAATACTACACGCCCTTGCCGACGCACTAAACCCGCACCCCGCAAGCGGAAAAAGATGCGCTCATCTACACAGGTGTTCTGGTGAATTACTTGGAACATACCGTGAACTAACTCCTGTTTGTTATGCAACCGGAAGAGGTGGTTACGTAAATGATTGCCAAAGGGGCCATTATCTGCGATCGCATTGGCAAATAGTTCGGTAGGATAGAGGCGATCGCTAGCAACTGAGTAAAGTGCAAGCCTTACTAAATAAGGATGTCCACCCAGTAACGCTATTAATTGCTTTTCTTCGCTAGCGTTAAAAGGTGAACCATGACGGCGGTTTAAATCAGCAACCTGTGCTGCTGTAAAGTCTTCTAAATCAATTACTAGCCCAACATTAAAGGGAGATTGGTTGAGATTATCAATTAACTGGTAGGGTTCGGTGGAAGTAACCAGTGCTAAATCCAATTGCTTCCAGATGGGAGTAGTGGCGCGGCTATTGTGCCAGCTTCGCAGCATACCAAAGAAATCAGAGCGAAAATCAGTATCAAAGACTCTTTCAACTTCATCCATCGCTAAGACAATGGGGTTGCCAAACTCCTTCAGCAAATAGCGGCCGACATAGCGAGTGCAACGCTGACTATTACCCAAAGGCATATTCCAATACTCATCAACTTTGTCAGTCATTTCCAGTTCATCGGTTAACCAAGTACAGAACTGGCGAAAGAAAAGGTCAGCATTAGTTAAGGCGGCTTTATCAAACAATTGGAAATCCAGCAAAGCAACCCGCTTCCCTGCATTTACAGCAGCATGAATTGTGCGGATTAACAAGGAACTTTTGCCCATTTGTCGGGGGCCTTTAATTGTAATTGTCACACCCTGCCGCTCAATGGTCTGCAAAGTAAGTGCATCAGATGAGCGTTCCACGTAAAAAGCGGATTGCGATTCCATTGTCCCTTCCGGCATTTCTAGCGAAACTGGCTGTGCTGAAGGAAAGGGATGGGGTAGGAGTGACGGCTGACTTATTTGGAGTAAGTCTGCTTTCGATTTTTCTTCACTGATAGCCAATGCACCGCCAGAGACAGCCTGCAATAACTCTGCAATCAGACGCGGCGTATCTTCTGCATTTTTCCAGAAGGCCCAATTAATCCCATTTAAGTAAGCACTCAAGGGATACAAGAACGGTTCTTGATAAGCCAGACGCACCGGGAGAATTATCGGGCGCCCTGATTGCGATTTTGCCAAGTGGTGTGCTGTCTCTATTTCTGCCACCACCATCTCGCTGCTGGTTGACAAGCCTGAAAGGAAAGTAATCAGAAAATCAGCTTGGCGGATTTCTGCTTCAATACATTCAGCCCAGCGTGTGCCAACGGACATGGTTTGGTCGATAAAAACTTTGTGCTGCTGCGATAGCGCCTGGAAGACTTGCAGCGCTACTGGTTCATCGGGGCTAGCATTACGCTTGTAGCTGATGAAGATGCGTTTAGCCTGTGAGTTTAACATTACTATTAACCTTGTCTTCCTTCAGCTTTTTGAGTGGAAAAGCTCATCTAGTTGTGAGTCAGTTTTGTACAAAAGTTGGGTAATTCTGTGCCTCGTCATCCAAGGGCGGTTTTTCCCTATTTTGAGGATTAGCTGAACAAATTAAGATTTTATTTACAGTGCTATCAATTAGTTACACTCTACTACAGCGCAGTTGCAGGCAATTACCGACAGCACAAAAAAATCGCTCACGGAGCTAAAAGACTCATTAACGGAGCTAAAAGACTCATTAACGGAGCTAAAAGACTCATTAACGGAGTTCAAAGACTCATTAACGGAGCTAAAAGACTCATTAACGGAGCTAAAAGACTCATTAA